>NZ_JBSGZJ010000189.1:0-12695 GCF_053610925.1 Streptomyces sp. NPDC054847
CTCGTGGTGACCGTCATCGACCCCGAGGCCGCGGAGGAGGTGCGGTTCACCGGGGCCCGCGCCGAGCTCGTCACCCGGAGCATGGCTCAGCTGCGGGCCGCCATGAACACCCTGGAGTCCAAGGCGAAGATCACCGGGACCTCGTGGGGAATCGACCCGTCGACCAACAAGGTCGCGGTCGAGGCCGACAGCACCGTGTCCGCGGCCTCCATGGCGAAGCTGCGGGGGGTCGCCGCCCAGCTCGGGGACGCCGTGAGCATCAAGCGCGTCCCCGGCGTGTTCAAGAAGGAGGTGGCGGGCGGCGACGCGATCTACGGCGGCGGCTACCGCTGCTCCGCCGCCTTCAACGTGTCGAAGTCGACGACCCGTTACTTCCTGACCGCCGGGCACTGCACCAACCCGGCGAGCAGCTGGTCCGCCACCTCCGGCGGGCCGTCGATCGGCACCCGGGAGGGCACCAGCTTCCCGACCAACGACTACGGCCTCGTCCGCTACACCGACGGCTCCCAGCCGGCGGGCAACGTCAACCTGTACAACGGCAGCCACCAGGACATCACCTCCGCGGCGGACGCGATCGTCGGCCAGTCCATCCGCAAGAGCGGCTCCACCACCCGGCTCACCAGCGGCACGGTGACCGCTGTGAACGTCACCGTGAACTACGGCGACGGGCCGGTGTACAACCTCGTGCGCACCACCGCCTGCTCCGCGGGCGGCGACAGCGGCGGCGCCCACTTCGCCGGCTCCACGGCGCTGGGCATCCACTCCGGCAGCGCGGGCTGCACCGGAACGAGCGGCTCCGCGCTGCACCAGCCGGTCAAGGAAGCGCTCAGCGCGTACGGCGTCGCCGTCTACTGACCTTCGGAGCCACGCACCAGGGCGTGCCCCGCACCGGCGGGGCACGCCCTCGCCACGTCCGGCGTGCCCGCCGACGGCCGACGGGAGATCGCCGGACCGGCCGTCCGTGAGTCGGCGGCCGGGTCCCGCCGGCGGCGGAGCGCGGCGTCAGTCGCCGTGGTCGTACACCGTGACCGCGACACCCCGGGCCGTCAGGCGCTCGGTTATCAGCGGTTCGACGCGGGACCACTTGCCGCCCGCCAGCCCGCAGCCGATCCGCGGCATATGGACGGACGCGCCGAGCTCCAGGGCCTTGTCGGCCACCTGGGCGAGCGCCCTGTCGATCGCCTCGTAGCGCACGGGGACGCCTTGACTGCCGGTGCGCATCCCCCGCTGGCCCACCATGTTGCCCACCCACACATGCGGGTCGACCTGGACGAACTGCACTGCGCCCAGCGCGAAGTCGTTGCCCGCGCGCCCCCGGTGCCAGCGGCGGTACGCCGCCTCCGGCTCGGGCCAGCGACGGGAGAGGGCCAGGACGAATCCCTTGCCCCATCCGCCCAGGTCGTTGCACACGTGCGCGATCAGTTTGACGCCTTTCGCCTGCGGCGCGGTGGCGTCCCCCCGGACATATCTGATCCCTGACATGGCTCAACCGTACGGCCCGCCACCGACAACGGATCTTCGGCCCGTCCCACCGCTTTCACAACACCGGTGAGACAGCAATACTGTTGCACCGGTGTGGTTCAGCAGAAGGAGGCCTCATGGCGACCGGGACCGAGGAGCCGACGCTCACCGTCGACGAACTGGCCGCGCGCGCCGGGGTCACCGTGCGCACCATCCGCTTCTACAGCACGCGCGGGCTGCTGCCCCCGCCCGTGATCGGCCCCCGCCGGGTCGGGCACTACGGCACGGACCATCTCTCCCGGCTGGCCCTCATCGAGGAGTTGCAGCACCAGGGCATGACCCTCGCCGCGATCGAGCGCTACCTGGAGCAGTTGCCGCCGGACCTGAGCGCGCAGGACCTGGCGATCCACCGTGCGCTGGTCGCGTCCTGGGCCCCGGAGTCGGCGGAGGAGGTCACCCGCGAGGAGCTGGAGCGCAGGGCGGGCAGGGCGCTGTCCGACCAGGACGTCGGCCGGCTGGCCGCGATGGGGGTGCTGGACCGGTCCACGCCGGACACCTACCGGCTGGACGGCGGTCTGCTGCGGCTCGGCGTGGAGCTGCTCGACGTGCCGATCGCGCACGAGACGATCCTCGCGTCGCGCACCGTGCTGCTGGAGCACGCACGGGCCGCCGCGCAGGACCTGAGCCGGCTGTTCCGTGACGAGGTCTGGGGCCCTTACCGCGAACGCGAGTCGGACCCGGACCATGTGGCGGCGATGAAGTCGCTGTCCGCCCATATGCAGCCGATGGTGATCCAGGCACTGGTGACGGCGTTCCAGCGATCACTGCGGGAGGAGCTGCGGGCGGCGTTCGACACGCAGACGGAATGAGCGAGTGCCCGGGGCCGGCGTAAACAAGTTGCCCGGGGCCGGTCGGTGCAGGAGGCTTCCGGCCATGTCCGATCAAGGCACCAGTACCGCTCACAGCGTGCACGCGCTCTTCTCCCACGGCCGGCTGACCGCGATCCCCCGCAAGCCGGCCCGCCGCGAACAGCTGCTCGCACACCTCGCGGAGACGCTGTTCGAGCGGGACCGCGACTACACCGAACGCGAGGTCAACGACGCGCTGCGCACCGTGCACGACGACTGCGCCGCCCTGCGCCGCTATCTGGTCGTGGCGGGTCTGCTGACCCGCACGAAGGACGGCGGCAGCTACCGGCGGGGCCGGTGACTGCCGCCGTCGTGACGGTCACGCGTCGGTGAAGACCTCGCCGCGCTCCGCCTTCTCGACCAGCAGCGCCGGCGGCTGGAACCGGTCGCCGTAGCGCTCGGCCAGCTCGCGGGCGCGGGCCACGAAGCCCGTCGGGCCGCCCTCGTAGCCGTTGATGTACTGCAGGGCGCCGCCCGTCCAGGCCGGGAAGCCGATGCCCATGATGGAGCCGATGTTGGCGTCGGCGACGGTGAGCAGGACGTTCTCCTCGAGGCAGCGGACCGTGTCCAGGGCCTCGGAGAAGAGCATCCGCTCCTTCATGTCGTCGAACGGGATCTCGGTGCCCGGCTTGGTGAAGTGCTCACGCAGCCCTGGCCACAGACCGGCGCGCTTGCCGTCCTCGTCGTAGTCGTAGAAGCCCGCGCCGCCGCTGCGGCCGGTGCGGCCGAACTCGTCGACCATCCGGTCGATCACGGTGTCCGACGGGTGACCGGCCCAGGTGCCGCCCGCCTCCTCGACGGCGCGCTTCGTCTCGTTGCGGATCTTGCGCGGCAGAGTCAGCGTCAGCTCGTCCATCAGGGAGAGCACCTTCGCCGGGTAGCCGGCCTGCGCGGCCGCCTGCTCGACGGAGACGGGGTCGACACCCTCGCCGACCATCGCCACGCCCTCGTTGATGAACTGGCCGATGACGCGGGAGGTGAAGAAGCCGCGGGAGTCGTTGACGACGATGGGCGTCTTGTTGATCTGCCGTACCAGGTCGAAGGCGCGGGCCAGCGCCTCGTCACCGGTGCGCTCGCCCTTGATGATCTCCACCAGCGGCATCTTGTCGACGGGCGAGAAGAAGTGCAGGCCGATGAAGTCGTCGGGCCGCGAGACGCCTTCGGCGAGCACGGTGATCGGCAGGGTGGAGGTGTTGGAGCAGAGCAGCGCGTCCGCGTCGACGACGTCCTGGATCTCCTGGAAGACCTTGTGCTTGAGCGCGGTGTCCTCGAAGACCGCCTCGATCACCGCGTCGCAGCCCGCGAGGTCCGCGGCGTCGGCGGTCGGGGTGATCCGGGCGAGCAGCGCGTCGGCCTTCTCCTGGGTGGTGCGGCCGCGTGACACGGCCTTGGCGCACAGCTTCTCCGAGTAGCCCTTGCCCTTGGCTGCTGCCTCGGCGCTGACGTCCTTGAGGACGACCTCCATGCCGGCCCGCGCGCAGGAGTACGCGATGCCGGCGCCCATCATGCCGGCGCCGAGGACGGCCACCTTGCGGACGGGCCGCGGCTCGATTCCCTTCGGCCTGCTGGCGCCGGAGTTGACGGCCTGCAGGTCGAAGAAGAAGGCCTGCATCATGTTCTTGGCGATCCGGCCGGTGACCAGCTCGGTGAAGTAGCGCGCCTCGATGACCTGGGCCGTCTCGAAGTCGACCTGAGAGCCCTCGACGGCGGCCGCGAGGATGTTCCGCGGCGCCGGGTAGGGGGCGCCCGCGGTCTGCTTCCGCAGGTTCGCGGGGAAGGCGGGCAGGTTGGCGGCGAACTTCGGGTTGGACGGGGTGCCGCCGGGGATCTTGTAGCCCTTGACGTCCCAGGGCTGCTGCGAGGACGGGTTCGCGTCGATGAAGGCGCGGGCCTTGGCCAGCATCTCGTCCTCGGTGGCGGCCACTTCGTGGACCAGGCCGTTCTCCAGGGCGCGCTGCGGGCTGTACTGGGTGCCCTGGAGCAGCACCTTCAGCAGCGCGTCCGCGATGCCCATGAGGCGTACGGTGCGGGTGACGCCGCCGCCGGCCGGCAGCAGGCCGAGGGTGACCTCGGGCAGGCCGATCTTGGAGCCCGGCGCGTCGAGGGCGATGCGGTGGTGGCAGGCGAGGGCGATCTCGTAACCGCCGCCGAGCGCCGCACCGTTGATGGCGGCGACGACGGGCTTGCCGATGGTCTCGATGCGGCGCAGGGCGCGCTTGATGCCCATGCCCGCCTCGAAGACGAACTGTGCGTCGTCCGGACCGGCCTTGATCATCTCCTTGAGGTCGCCGCCCGCGAAGAAGGTCTTCTTCGCGGAGGTGAAGACGATGCCGCGGATGGACTCCTGCTCGGCCTCCACCCGGTCGGCGATCGCGGCGATCGAGGCCTTGAAGGCCTGGTTCATGGTGTTGGCGGACTGGTTCGGGTCGTCGAGGACGAGCGTGACGATGCCGGTCTCGTCCTGTTCCCAGCGGATGGTGGTGGACTCGCTCATGGTCTGGCTGCTCCGTATGGCGGGTGAGGACGGGGGTCAGAGACGCTCGACGACGGTGGCGATGCCCATGCCGCCGCCCACGCAGAGGGTGGCGAGGCCGTACCGCTTGTCCTGGCGTTCCAGTTCGTCGATGAGGGTGCCGAGGATCATCGCCCCGGTCGCGCCCAGCGGGTGGCCCATGGCGATGGCGCCGCCGTTGACGTTCACCTTGTCGAGGTCCAGGCCCATGTCCTGGGCGAAGCGCAGGACGACGCCGGCGAAGGCCTCGTTGATCTCGACGAGGTCGATGTCGTCGATGGTCAGCCCGGCCTTGGCGAGTGCCTTGCGGGTCGCGGGCGCCGGACCGGTGAGCATGATCGTCGGCTCGGAGCCGGAGACCGCGGCGGAGACGATCCGGGCGCGCGGGGTGAGCCCGTAGCGCTCGCCCACCTCCTTGCTGCCGATGGCGACGAGGGCGGCGCCGTCGACGATGCCGGAGGAGTTTCCGGCGTGGTGGACGTGGTCGATCTTCTCGACCCAGTGGTACTTCTGCAGAGCGACGGCGTCGAAGCCGCCGAGGTCCCCGATGCCCGCGAAGGACGGCTTGAGGGACGCGAGGGAGTCCGCGGTGGTGCCGGGGCGCATGTGCTCGTCGTGGTCGAGGACGACGAGGCCGTTGCGGTCGCGGACGGGGACCACCGAGCGGTCGAAGCGTCCGTCCTTCCACGCGGCGGCGGCCCGCTCCTGCGACATCGCCGCGTACTCGTCGACGTCGCGGCGCGACCAGCCGCCGAGGGTCGCGATCAGGTCGGCGCCGATGCCCTGCGGGACGAAGTTGGTCTCGAAATTGGTCATCGGGTCGGCGAACCAGGCGCCGCCGTCGGAGGCCATGGGCACACGCGACATCGACTCGACGCCGCCGGCGAGGACCAGGTCCTCCCAGCCGGAGCGGACCTTCATCGCGGCCATGTTGACGGCCTCGAGGCCCGAGGCACAGAAGCGGTTCTCCTGCACGCCGGCGACGGTGTCGGGGAGCCCGGCGGCGATGGCCGCGATCCGGGCGATGTCGGACCCCTGGTCGCCGACCGGTCCGACGACGCCGAGCACGATGTCGTCGACGGCGGCGGGGTCAAGGCCGGGGAACCGGGCCCGGATCTCGTGGATCAGTCCGACGACGAGATCGATCGGCTTGGTGCCGTGCAGGGCCCCGTTGGCCTTGCCGCGACCGCGCGGGGTGCGGATCGCGTCGTACACGTACGCTTCGGTGCTCACTGGTCAGCCTTTCAAGAGGGTTAGCCGAGCAGGGAACGACCGATGATCTCCTTCATGATCTCGGTCGTGCCGCCGTAGATGGTCTGGATGCGTCCGTCCGTGAATGCCCTGGCGACGCGGTACTCGTTCATATAGCCGTACCCGCCGTGGAGCTGGAGGCAGCGGTCGGCGGCGCGCTTCTGGAGTTCGGTCGCCCACCACTTGGCCATCGAGGCGTGGACGGCGTCCAGCTCCCCGTTGGCGTGGTCGGTGATGCAGCGGTCGAGGAAGGCACGGGTGACGGCGCATTCCGTCGCCAGCTCCGCGATCTCGAAGCGGATGTGCTGGAGCCTGGCGAGCGGCCGGCCGAAGGCCTCGCGCTCCTTGACGTACTCGGTGGTGATCTCCAGCAGATGCTCGGCCGCGGCGATACCGGCGACGGCGATCGCCATCCGCTCCTGCGCGAGGTTGGTCATCAGATGGATGAAGGCGCCGTCGAGCTCGCCGAGCAGGTTCTCCTTGGGGACGCGGACGTCGTTGAAGAACAATTCGGCGGTGTCCTGCGACTTCTGGCCGATCTTGTCGAGGTTGCGGCCGCGCTCGAATCCCTCCGCGCCCCGCTCGACGACCAGCAGCGACAGTCCGTGCGCGCCGCCTTCGGGAGTGGTCTTGGCGACGACGATCACCAGGTCGGCGAGGATGCCGTTGGAAATGAATGTCTTGGAGCCGTTCAGCAGCCAGTGGTCGCCGCGGTCCTCCGCCGTGGTGCGGATGCCCTGGAGGTCGGAGCCGGCGCCCGGCTCGGTCATCGCGATCGCGGTGATGATCTCGCCGCTGCAGAAGCCCGGCAGCCAGCGGCGCTTCTGCTCGTCGGTGGCGAGGGAGGTGAGGTAGGGGCCGATGATGTCGTTGTGCAGGCCGATGGCCAGGCCGGGCGCGCCCGCGCGGGTGAACTCCTCGTGGAGCACCGCGGCGTACCGGAAGTCGTCGTTTCCGCCGCCGCCGTACTCCTCGGGCACGGCGAGCCCCAGCAGCCCCTGGCGGCCGGCGGCCAGCCACGCGTCGCGGCTGACGATCCCGTCCTTCTCCCACTGTTCGTAGTGCGGCTCCACCTCCTTGGTGAGGAAGGTGCGCACGGACTGACGGAACGCCTCGTGCTCGGGGGTGAAGATCTGGCGCTTCAACGGTCCTCCTGGGGCCGGATGGCGGGCACGTCCCAGTCCCTGGCGACGTCCGCGGTGTCCGCGCCGGGCTGGGCGGGTCCCCGGCCCACGGCCGTGGGGGTGGCGGAGAAGCGGGGCGCGGGAGCGGGCTGGGTGATGCCGCCGTGTTCGACGTACGTCCCACGGGCGGCGAGGTGCGGGTGGCCGGGGGCCTCGCGGAGCGAGAGCACCGGGGCGACGCAGGCGTCGGTGCCTTCGAACACGGCGGTCCACTCGGCGCGGGTACGGGACCTGAACCGGTCGGCGACGGCCTGGCGCAGCTCCCCCCAGCGGTCGAAGTCCTTGCGGGCCGGGATGTGGTCCTTGATCCCGAGCAGTTCGACGAACTGGTCGTAGAACTGCTGCTCCAGCGCGCCGACCGCCATGTACTGGCCGTCCGCGGTCTCGTAGGTGCCGTAGAAGGGGCAGCCGCCGTCGAGGAGGTTCGCGCCGCGGCGGTCCTGCCAGCCGCCGGCGGCCATCATCCCGTGGATCATCGTGGCGAGGTGCGTGGCGCCGTCGACGATGGCCGCGTCGACGACCTGTCCGCTGCCGCCGTCGGCGCGCGCGTGCTGGAGGGCCGCGAGCACGCCGATGACCAGGTAGAGGGAGCCGCCGGCGTAGTCGCCGACGAGGTTGGCGGGCACCGTGGGCGGCTCGCCGGCACTGCCGATCATGGAAAGTGTGCCGGTCAGGGCGATGTAGGCGATGTCGTGGCCGGCGCGCTGGGCGAGCGGGCCCTGCTGGCCCCAGCCGGTCATCCGTCCGTAGACCAGACGTGGGTTGCGGCCGAGACACTCGTCGGGGCCGACGCCGAGACGCTCGGCGACGCCGGGCCGGAAACCCTCGATGAGGATGTCGGCGCGCTCGACGAGATCGAGGACACGGGCGGGGCCGTCGGCCGCCTTGAGGTCGATGAGTACGGAGCGCTTGTTGCGGTTGGTGAGGTCGTACGCCGGGTCGATGGCCAGCCCGGCACCGCCGGGGCGGTCGACGCGCACGACATCGGCCCCGAGGTCGCCGAGGAGCATCGCGGCGAACGGGCCGGGCCCGATGCCTGCCAGCTCCACCACTCGCACCCCGGCCAGCGGGCCGTTACCTGACGCTGTCATTCAGCCCCCAGCTATGTGACACAAATGATGTAACACCAGTGATGGTAAGAACGCGTTCCAGTTATGACAAGGGTTTGGGCCGAGCAAGCGCTTAGAGTCTCGAACCCACTTGATCACCGGTCGGTCACCAAGGGAAACCGGATCTTCTGCCCGGCCGCCGCGCGCGCTAGCCTCAGCCACCGACAACGGCGTGGGGCAGGGTCTGCCGCCCCGATCCGCCGGTACAGCCTGACGGCGGAGGAGCCAGTGAACAGCCAGAACGGGACGGACCGCGCACAGCGCCCGTACGACATCGTGCTCTTCGGGGCCACCGGATTCGTCGGGCGGCTGACCGCCGAGTATCTGGCGCGGCACGCGCCCGAGGACTGCCGCTGGGCCGTCGCGGGACGCAGCCGCGGCAAGCTCGAGCACCTGAGGGAGCAGCTGGCCGTCATCAACCCGTCGTGCGCGGCCCTGGCGCTGATCGAGGCCGATGCCGCCGACGCCGGTTCGATGCGGGAGCTCGCCGACTCCGCCAGGGTCGTCGCCACGACGGTCGGCCCGTACGTCTGGTACGGCGAAGGCCTGGTCGCGGCGTGCGCCGACGCCGGGACGGACTACCTGGACCTCACCGGGGAGCCCGAGTTCGTCGACCTGATGTACGTGCGGCACGACGCGCGGGCCCGCGAGACCGGCGCACGCCTTCTCCACGCGTGCGGCTTCGACTCCGTCCCGCACGACCTCGGCGTGTACTTCACCGTGCAGCGGCTGCCCGAAGGCGTTCCGCTCACCGTCGACGGCTTCGTGCGCTCCAACGCGATGTTCTCCGGCGGCACACTGGCCTCGGCGCTCAACGCCATGGGCCGCGGCCGTGAAACGCTGCGCGCCGCACGCGAACGCCGGCTCCACGAACCGCGGCTGGTCGGCCGCCGGGCGCAGGCCCCGCTCGGCGGGCCGCGCTTCAGCCGGGAGACCGGGGCGTGGGCGCTGCCCCTGCCGACGATCGACCCGCAGATCGTGGTCCGCTCGGCGCGCGCGCTGGAACGCTACGGCCCCGACTTCCGCTACCGCCACTACGCGGCGGTGAAGACCCTGCCGATGGCCCTCGGCGGCCCGGCCGCCGTCGGCGCGGGCCTGGCCCTCGCGCAGATCCCCGCGGCCCGGCGGTGGCTGACGGACCGTTACGCCCCGGGCGACGGCCCCAGCGCCAAGCGCCGGGCGGAGAGCT
The DNA here is from genome assembly GCF_053610925.1 of Streptomyces sp. NPDC054847. NCBI lineage: Bacteria > Bacillati > Actinomycetota > Actinomycetes > Kitasatosporales > Streptomycetaceae > Streptomyces > Streptomyces sp. NPDC054847. The sequence continues at coordinate 9,615 of NZ_JBSGZJ010000189.1, forward strand.
GGTTCTCGGTGCGCTTCGTCGGAGAGGGCGGCGGGCGCCGGGTCCTCACCGAGGTGAAGGGCGGGGACCCGGGCTACGACGAGACGGCGAAGATCCTGGCGGAAGCGGCGATGTGCATGGCGGGCGACACGCTGCCGAGGACCTCCGGTCAGGTGACGCCGGCGGTGGCGATGGGCGACGCGCTGCTGACGCGGCTTCAGCGGGCAGGCATCCACTTCCGGGTGGCGCACACCCGCTAGTCGGTTCACACTCGCCAACTCGAACCAGGGCATCCGCTGGGGCGGACGACCACGTGCCACCGCAACGTGAGGTCGCGACCCGGTGATCGGTGCCGGTCACAGCACTGGCTGGAAGGGGTTGCCCTCTACCCTCGCGATACGGTGCTGTCATGTCTCGATCAGTCGAAACCGGATCAGTCTTGTCTCCCGTCACCGCGGACGACGTCGACCTTGCCGTGCGGCTCGCCGTGGGCATCCTTCGGGACGCACCCCGCGAGGGGTGGGGCGGTAAGGCCGGTTCGCTGGAGTGGGACTGCTGGGAGACCGTCGAGCACCTCGCCAACGACCTGTTCTACTACGCCGTGCAGCTGGGGCCGCAGAACCCGCCGCTGGACACCCATGTTCCTTTCGCGTTGAGCCAGAAGAGGCCGGACGGACCCGCGTACTTCCTCTTCGCGGACCGTGATGCGGGTCCGGCCGGCCTGGTGCAGGTGCTGGAGGCGTGCGGCGCGCTGCTGGTCGCCATGGTGCGTACGACGCCGCCCCAGGTTCGCGCCCACCACGCCGCCGGAGTGTCGGACCCCGAGGGCTTCGCGGCGATGGGGGTGGTGGAGACGCTGGTACACATGCACGATGTGGCGGAAGGCTTCGGGCTTGCCTGGACCCCGCCCTCCGCTCTCTGCTCGCGGGTGCTCGACCGTCTGTTTCCGGAGGCTCCGGGCGGCGCGGATCCCTGGCTCACCCTGTTGTGGGCCACCGGCCGCACCGAACTGCCGGGGCACCCTCGCCCCACCACGTGGCGCTGGGCCAGCACACCGCGGTCATAGGAGGGGGGCGGGGTACATTCCTGCCCCGGACCCGCCCTGGCATGGAACGACACCGCCCCTCCCCCGAAGGGACCACGCCATGACCACCCCGCGCGCCTTCCCCCTGGAGCCGACCCCGATCCATGTGTCCGACGAGGTCCTCGAGGACCTGCGCGCCCGTCTCGCACTGACCCGTCCCCCGGTGGACGAGGGGAACGGGGACTGGTCCTACGGCGTCCCGGACAGCTGTCTCCGTGAGCTGGTCGCCCACTGGCGGGACGGCTACGACTGGCGCGAGGCCGAGGCCGCCATCAACGTCTACGAGCACTACCGGGCGAGCGTCGCCGGCGTCCCGGTGCACTTCATGCGCAAGCCGGGCCGCGGCCCCCGCCCGGTCCCGTTGATCCTCACCCACGGCTGGCCGTGGACGTTCTGGCACTGGTCGAAGGTGATCGACCCGCTCGCCGACCCGGCCGCCTTCGGCGGTGACCCCGCCGACGCGTTCGACGTCATCGTGCCGTCCCTGCCCGGCTTCGGTTTCCCCGGCCCTCTCACCGGCTTTCCGGACGTGAACTTCTGGAAGGTCGCCGACCTCTGGCACACCCTGATGACCGAGACCCTGGGATACGAGAAGTACGCCGCCGGGGGCTGCGACATCGGCGGGATCGTCGCCGGACAGCTCGGCCACAAGTACGCCGACGAGCTGTACGGCATCCACATCGGCTCCGGGCTTCCGCTCGACTTCTTCACCGGCCCCCGCGCCTGGGACTTCGCCCGGAACCGGCCCCTCACCGACGACCAGCCCTCCGACGTCCGCGCCCGCATCATCGAGCTGGACCACCGCTGGGCGTCCCACCTCGCCGTGCACATGCTCGACGGTGCCACCCTCGCCCACGGGCTGAGCGATTCACCCGCCGGACTGCTCGCCTGGCTGCTGGAACGGTGGAACGCCTGGAGCGACAACGGCGGCGACGTCGAGTCCGTCTTCACCAGGGACGACCTGCTCACCCACGCCACGATCTACTGGGTGAACAACTCCGTCGCCACGTCGATGCGTTACTACGCCAACGCCAACCGCTACCCCTGGGCCCCCTCCCACGACCGCACCCCGGTCGTGCAGGCCCCGGTCGGCCTCACCTTCGTCACATACGAGAACCCGCCCGGCATCCGCACCGCCGACGAGCGCGTCCGGGCGTTCAAGACCGGCCCGCAGGCCGATTGGTTCAACCACGTCAACGTCAACGCCCACGACCACGGCGGCCACTTCATCCCCTGGGAGAACCCCGACGCCTGGGTGAGCGACCTGCGCCGCACCTTCCACGGCCGCCGGCCCTGAACGACCCTGCGGGGCGGATCCGTCGTCAACGCCCTTGCCTGCGGCCGGTGTCCGGGCCAGGCCCCCCGGTCCGACACGAAGATTTCATCCGTTGCATGTGACGCAAAGGCTGTGCAGGACGCGCGTATAGCAGGACTCTGGACCTGCCCGTGGACAGGCCACGTGGCGCGCACCGACCCCCGTCCATACGTGGAGGTTTCTGCATGCGTCGCCGTTTCGCCCTGCCGCTCGTGTCGGCCGCTCTGGCATTGCCCGCCGCTCTGATCCCCGCCGGGTCGGCCTCCGCCGCCCCCGCCGACAAGCCCCAGGTGCTCAGCTCCTGGACCCAGACCAGCGCCACCAGCTACAACGCCTGGGCGGCCGCCCGGGCCAACCAGGGCGCCTGGAGCGCCTACGGCTTCAACTGGTCCACGGACTACTGCTCCACGTCGCCGGACAACCCGTTCGGCTTTCCTTTCAAGATGTCATGCGCACGCCATGACTTCGGCTATCGGAACTACAAGGCCGTCGGTAGCTTCGACGCCAACAAGTCCAGACTGGACTCGGCGTTCTACGAGGACCTGAAGCGGGTGTGCAACCGGTACTCCGGCGCCACCCGCACCGCGTGCAACTCGACGGCGTGGACGTACTACCAGGCCGTGTCCGCCTTCGGGTACTCGGCTGCGGTCGACGGCGGCAAGGCCGCCTGAACCACGGGTGAGGCCCCGTCACGGGCGTGACG
>NZ_JBSGZJ010000190.1:0-12664 GCF_053610925.1 Streptomyces sp. NPDC054847
CCGGCCCTCCGCCGTCGCGCCGGGACCGGTCCGCCGGCCGGTGGTGCTACTTCACGTCGCCCATGAGCGCGCGGATCTTACGGCCCGCCATCATGAACGTCAGTCCCGCGGCGACCGCGATGACCGCCCAGAGCGAGTAGTACATGGCGTCGCCCAGCGGCTTGTTGAGCTTCGTGGTCCAGCCGTTCAGCGCGTTGCCCGTCGCCGTCGCCAGGAACCACAGACCCATGATCTGGCCGACGAACTGCTTCGGCGCCAGCTTGGTCGACAGCGACAGGCCGACCGGGGACAGGCACATCTCACCGATGGTCTGGACGAGGTAGACGCTCAGCAGCCAGAAGACGGTGACCTTGCCGGTGTCGCTGTTGGCGGCCGCGGCGCCCGCCAGGCCCATGATCGCGAAGGAGCCGCCGATGAGGAGCATCGCGAGCGCGAACTTCATCGGGGTGCTGGGCTCACGGTTGCGCTGGGCGAGCTTGACCCACAGCGTGGCGAAGATCGGCGCCAGCACGATGACCATGGCCGGGTTGACCGACTGGTACCACGACGCCGGGAACTCCCAGCCGCCGATCATGCGGTCGGTCTTGCCGTCCGCGAACAGCGTCAGCAGCGAGCCGGACTGGTCGTAGATCATCCAGAACAGGACGGCCGTGGCGAAGAACCACACGAACGCCTTGATCTTCGGCCTGTCCTGAGCGGTCAGCGCCGGGTTACGGAACATCGAGATGAAGTAGATGACCGGAACGGCGATGCCGAGCACCGCGAGCACGTTCACGATGTGCTCGACGTCGTACGTGCCGAGCACGATGTCGGCCAGCAGGGCGGCCACGGCGAGGCCGGTCCACAGCAGGACCTTGCGCAGGACCGCGCGCTTCTCCTCCGGGGTCGCCGGGGTGCCCGGCTCCTTGCCGACGTCGCCGAGGTGGCGGCCGCCCAGCACGTACTGCACGACGGCCAGGGTCATGCCGATACCGGCGACGGCGAAGCCGAGGTGCCAGTCGACGTTCTCACCGAGGTAGCCGACGACCAGCGGGGCGGCCATGCCGCCGATGTTGATCGCCATGTAGAAGAGCGTGAAACCTGCGTCGCGGCGGGCGCTGGACTGGCCCTCGTACAGGCCGCCCACCATGGCCGAGATGTTCGGCTTCAGCAGGCCCGTACCGGCGGCGATGAGCGCGAGGCCGGCGAAGAACGCGGTGTCCGAAGGGAGCGCCAGCGTGAAGTGGCCGAGGGCGATGACGATGCCGCCGACGAGAACGGCCTTGCGGGCGCCCCACAGACGGTCGGCGACCCAGCCGCCGGGCATGGCAGCCATGTAGACGACGGCGTTGTACACGCCGTAGATGGCGGCTGCCAGAGCCTCGCGGTCCTCGAGCCGGCCGTCGAGGACTTCCGCGACCAGGTAGAGGACGAGGATGCCGCGCATCCCGTACCAGGAGAAGCGCTCCCACATCTCCGTCATGAAGAGAGTGGCCATACCGCGGGGGTGGCCGAAGAAGGTCTTCTCGCCGCCAGGAGTGCTGGCCGAGTCCTTCGTCAGGCTGGACGCCATGGTCGATCCTTGCTCGCTCGGGACGCGGCGCTTCGTGAGCGGTACGCGCCCGGTGGGGGGAGGCCGGCACCGGTACGGTCCGTGCCCGCGCCCGCGAAGACAGGGGCCGGAAACGGTCCGTACCGGGATCCACGCCCCGGGCGCGTGAGGGCGCCGGGGCCCGGCCAACAGGTCATTCACTGCTTCGGGTCGGTACTCGAAACGACCGGAACGGTATCGGGCCGACCTTCGGACAGAAAAGAGACCTTTGGTGCTCATGGCAGCCAAAGGTCCCCGAGTTGTACTACGGGCGTCTCGCCACCATACGCCACGACAGTGCGGCATATGGAAGGACTTGAGACATGGATCACAGGTGAACGTGGAACCGTCTGCCCTGAATCGAAGGTCGTAACCAGGATCGCACCCCATAGCCGCAGGCATTGTGGATCAAGTCCCGTGGCCCGTGGCCGCGGACTACCATCACCCCATGACCCGTGTACTGCTCGCCGAGGACGACGCATCCATCTCGGAACCACTGGCCCGCGCGCTGCGCCGTGAGGGGTACGAGGTGGAGGTACGCGAGGACGGCCCGACCGCTCTCGACGCGGGACTCGCCGGCGGTGTGGACCTCGTGGTGCTCGATCTCGGCCTGCCCGGCATGGACGGCCTGGAGGTCGCCCGCCGGCTGCGTGCGGAGGGCCACACGATCCCGATCCTGGTGCTCACCGCCCGCGCCGACGAGGTGGACACCGTCGTCGGCCTCGACGCGGGCGCCGACGACTACGTCACCAAGCCGTTCCGTCTCGCCGAACTGCTCGCCCGGGTCCGGGCCCTGCTGCGGCGCGGATCCGCCGAGCCCACGCCCGCCCCCGCCACCCACGGCGTCCGGATCGATGTCGAGTCGCACCGCGCCTGGATGGGCGACGAGGAACTCCAGCTGACGGCCAAGGAGTTCGACCTGCTGCGGGTGCTGGTCAGGGACGCCGGCCGGGTCGTCACCCGGGACCAGCTGATGCGCGAGGTCTGGGACACCACCTGGTGGTCGTCCACCAAGACCCTGGACATGCACATCTCATGGCTGCGCAAGAAGCTCGGCGACGACGCGGCGAACCCCCGCTACATCGCCACCGTGCGCGGCGTCGGCTTCCGCTTCGAGAAGTCCTGATACTGAAAGCACCATGCGCCGCCGTCTGATCACCTCCACGCTCGCCGTGGTGCTCGTCGTCATCGCCGTCTTCGGCGTCTCCTTGGTGCTCGTCGAGACGCGCACCATCACCAGCAGCGCCCAGGAGAGCGTCGACTCCGACGCGCTGCGCCTCGTCAGCATCGTGGAGAGCCGCCTGGTGGGCGGCGAGCCCGTCAATCCGGACATCCTCGCCGAGCAGGGCGACATCACCCGCTACGCGCTGATCGACATCCCCGGCCGGGGCCCCATCGAGATCGGCGAGCCGCCCTCCGGGAGCGTCATCCGCGGCACCGCGGAGGGGGAACGGAGCACCACGGTCACCGTCGAGGAGTCCCGCTCCTCCGTGACCCGCGAGGTCGGACGGTCGCTGATGATCATCGCCGCGGTGGCGCTGCTCGCCGTCGTCGCCGCCGTGCTGCTCGCCGTACGGCAGGCCAACCGCCTCGGTTCGCCGCTCACCGACCTCGCGGAGACCGCGGAGCGTCTCGGCTCCGGCGACCCCCGCCCCCGCCACCGCCGCTACGGAGTGCCGGAGCTCGACCGGGTCGCCGATGTGCTCGACGCCAGCGCGGAGCGGATCGCCCGGATGCTCACCGCGGAACGGCGGCTCGCCGCGGACGCCTCCCACCAGCTCCGTACACCGCTGACCGCGCTGTCGATGCGGCTGGAGGAGATCACGGTCACCGACGACCTGGAGACGGTGAAGGACGAGGCCAGCATCGCCCTGACGCAGGTGGAGCGGCTCACCGACGTGGTCCAGCGGCTGCTGACGAACTCCCGCGATCCGCGCACCGGCTCCGCCGTGGTCTTCGACCTGGACGAGGTGGTCAAGCAGCAGCTCGAGGAGTGGCGCCCGGTCTACCGCAGCGCCGGCCGGGCCATCGTCTGCTCGGGCCGGCAGGGCATGCGGGCCGTCGGCACGCCCGGCGCCGTGGCGCAGGTGCTCGCCGCCCTGATCGAGAACTCGCTGATGCACGGCGGGGGCACCGTCGCGGTGCGCACCAGGGCGACCGGCAACCAGGCGGTGGTCGAGGTGACGGACGAGGGGCCCGGTGTGCCGGCGGACCTCGGCGCGCGGATCTTCGAGCGGACCATCAGCGGCCGCAATTCGACCGGCATCGGCCTGGCCGTCGCCCGGGACCTGGCGGAGGCCGACGGCGGCCGGCTGGAGCTGCTCCAGCAGCACCCGCCGGTCTTCGCGATCTTCCTGAGCAGGGTGGCGAAGAAGCGCAAGAACGACGAGAAGCCGACGATCCGATAACCCGCGGCCCCTTGCCCCGGGGCTCAGCGGCCGACGCGGTGCCGCACCGGCTCGGGCGCGCGCCGACGCTGCTCGAGGAACGATTCGGCGCTCGGCACGGCGTCATGGGCGGGCAGCGCACGGAAGACCCAGCTGCGGTACGACCAGAACCGGAACAGCGTCGCGACACCGATCCCGAGGAACTTGAACACGTTGCTCTGCAGCGGGGTGTCCCAGCCGAACCCGTACGTGGCCGTGTACAGAATGCCGTTCTCGATCACCAGGCCCACCGCGCTGAACAGCAGGAACAGCGTCAGCTCCCTGGTCCGCCGGCTCTTGTCGCGGTCGCGGTAGGTGAAGTAGCGGAACCCCACGTAGTTGAACGCGATGGCGACGACGGTCGCCAGGACGGACGCCCGGACCACCGGAACCTCGGTGACGTACCGAACGAGATTGAAGACCGCGAGATTGACGAGCAGCCCGGCCCCGCCCACCGCGCCGAATTTGGCGACCTCCCGGATGAGCTGGTGCAGCTGCCCCCGCAGCCTTCCGCCTCGTTCACTCATAGTGAGAGTCCAGCCTCATCAGATCGGCATGTGTGGTCACCGTCATGCTAACCAGCGGCTCACTGTGATGCCTGTGGGCCGTGAGGATGATGTGTCGCCTGCTGCGGAGCATTGTCGGAACATACGGAAGACGGGGCCCGCCGACTGGGCGGATACCCTAGGAGAGTGACGTTCCCGGTAGTCGGCATGGTCGGCGGCGGTCAGCTCGCCCGCATGACCCATGAGGCGGGTATCCCCCTCGGCCTGAAGTTCAAGCTCCTCAGTGACACCCCTCAGGACTCAGCGGCCCAGGTGGTGAGCGATGTCGTCGTCGGCGACTATCGCGACCTGGACACGCTGCGTGAGTTCGCGCGCGGCTGTGACGTGATCACCTTCGACCACGAGCATGTCCCGATCGAGCACCTGCGGGCCCTCGAGGCGGACGGCGTCGCCGTCCGGCCGGGGCCGGACGCGCTGGTGCACGCCCAGGACAAGGGGGTGATGCGCGCGCGGCTCACGGAGATCGGCGTGCCCTGCCCCCGCCACCGCATCGTGGCCGACCCGGCCGATGTGACGGCGTTCGCCGAGGAGGCCGGGGGCTTCCCGGTGATCCTCAAGACCGTGCGCGGCGGGTACGACGGCAAGGGCGTCTGGCTGGTCCGCACGGAGCAGGACGCCGAGGCCCCGTTCAAGGCGGGCGTGCCGGTCCTCGCGGAGGAGAAGGTCGACTTCCGCCGCGAGCTCGCCGCGAACATCGTCCGCTCCCCGCACGGTCAGGCCGTCGCCTATCCGGTCGTCGAGTCGCAGCAGGTCGACGGGGTCTGCGACACCGTGATCGCGCCCGCGCCGGACCTCGACGCGGAGCTGGCCGGTCAGGCGCAGGAACTCGCACTGCGGATCGCGAAGGAACTCGGCGTCGTCGGCCACCTCGCCGTCGAGCTGTTCGAGACCGCCGACGGCCGCATCCTCGTCAACGAGCTCGCCATGCGCCCGCACAACTCCGGCCACTGGACCCAGGACGGCGCGGTCACCTCGCAGTTCGCCAACCACGTCCGTGCCGTGCTGGACCTGCCGCTGGGCGATCCCCGTCCCCGTGCCCCGTGGACGGTCATGTGCAACGTCCTGGGCGGTGACTACCCGGACATGTACGCGGCCTATCTGCACTGCATGGCCCGGGACCCCCAGCTCAAGATCCATATGTATGGCAAGGACGTGAAGCCCGGCCGCAAGGTGGGGCACGTCAACACGTACGGCGACGACCTGGCCGACGCCCTGGAGCGCGCCCGCCACGCCGCCGGCTACTTGAGAGGCACGATCACCGAATGAGCCCGGTCGTTGGCATTGTCATGGGGTCCGACTCGGACTGGCCCGTCATGGAGGGGGCGGCGCAGGCGCTCGACGAGTTCGAGATCGGCTACGAGGTCGACGTCGTCTCCGCGCACCGCATGCCGCGCGAGATGATCGCCTACGGCGAGGAGGCGGCCGGCCGCGGACTCAAGGCGATCATCGCCGGCGCCGGGGGAGCGGCCCACCTGCCGGGCATGCTGGCCTCGGTGACCCCGCTGCCGGTCATCGGCGTCCCCGTCCCCCTGAAGTACCTCGACGGCATGGACTCGCTGCTGTCCATCGTGCAGATGCCGGCCGGCGTGCCCGTCGCCACCGTCTCGGTCGGCGGCGCGCGGAACGCCGGACTGCTCGCCGCCCGCATCCTCGCCACGCAGGACGCCGAACTCCAGGCCCGCATGGTGGAGTTCCTCCAGGAGCTCAACGACCAGGCCACCGACAAGGGCAAGCGGCTGCGCGCCAAGGTCGCGGGTGCGGAGTCCTTCGGCTTCGGAAAGTAGGACGCGGGGAAGCAACAGGCAATGGACACCCCCACGGAACTCCTCCAGCGGGCCCGCGAACTGCTCGCCGCCCACCCCGTCGTCGACGGTCACAACGACCTGCCCTGGGCCCTGCGGGAACACGTCCGCTACGACCTCGACCGCCTGGACATCGCGGCCGACCAGCAGGGCCGGCTCCACACCGACATCCCCCGGCTGCGCGCCGGCGGGGTCGGCGCGCAGTTCTGGTCCGTCTACGTGCGCAGCGACATGGCGGGCGACACGGCCGTGAGCGCGACCCTGGAGCAGATCGACGTCGTCGACCAGCTCCTCGAGCGCTACCCCGCGGACCTCGCCCGCGCACTGAGCGCCGAGGACATGGAGATCGCCCGCGACGAGGGCAGGATCGCCTCGCTCATGGGCGCCGAGGGCGGCCACTCCATCAACAACTCGCTCGCGACCCTGCGCGCCCTCTACGCGCTGGGCGTGCGCTACATGACGCTCACGCACAACGACAACATCGCCTGGGCCGACTCGGCGACCGACGAGCCCGGCGTCGGCGGCCTGTCGGCCTTCGGCCATGAGGTCGTGCGCGAGATGAACCGCCTCGGCATGCTCGTGGACCTCTCGCACGTCGCCGAGACGACGATGCGCCACGCGCTCGCCACCTCCGTGGCGCCGGTGATCTTCTCCCACTCGTCGGCCCGCGCGGTGTGCGACCACCCCCGCAACATCCCCGACGAGGTGCTGGCCCTGCTGGCGGCCAACGGGGGCGTGGCGATGGCGACGTTCGTACCGAAGTTCATCCTCCCCGCGGCCGTCGAGTGGACCCGGGCGGCCGACGAGAACATGCGGGCGCACGGGCTGCACCACCTGGACACCACGCCCCAGGCGATGAAGATCCACGAGGCGTTCGAGGCGGCGAACCCGCGACCGGTGGCGACCGCCGCCACGGTCGCCGACCACCTCGACCACATGCGGGAGGTCGCCGGCATCGACCACGTCGGCATCGGCGGCGACTTCGACGGCACGGCCTTCACCCCGGCCGGCCTGGACGACGTCGCCGGCTACCCGAACCTGGTCGCGGAGCTGCTGCGCCGCGGCTGGTCGGACGCCGATCTGGCGAAGCTCACCTGGCAGAACGCCGTCCGCGTGCTGCGGGCGGCCGAGGACGTTGCCGCCGACCTGCAGGCGACCCGCGGCCCGTCGATCGCGACGATCGCCGAGCTCGACGCGCTCTGAGCGGTTCGGGGTGCGCGGCCGCGGGCCGCGTACCCCGAACGCACCACTCGCCGCGACCCCTTACGGCTCCCGTGCCACGGTTGGCGTAACGGCATACGGCCGGCGAACCCGGAGCAGCACATGGCAGATCTGCACGACGCCTCGTCCCTCACCGCCGTCGAGTCCGTCGGTCTGGAGGACCTCGACGAGCTGAACGATCTCGACGGCCTCGACGTTCTCGGGGAACCGGGAGCAGCGGCGTCCGCGCCGCCGGACCCCGGTCCGACCTCCGGACCCCCCGCCGATCCGCTCGCGCGCGCCACTCGACTCCTGCGCACCCACCCCGTGATCGACGGGTACAGCGGTCTGGCCCCGGTGCTCCGGAGCATGCACTGGTACGACCTCGAAGCGGGCGAGAGCCTGCTGGAGACCGATGTGCCCCGGCTGCGGCGCGGGGGTGTGGGCGCCCAGTTCTGGTCCCTCCAGGCACCGGCCGGCAGCGCCGGAAGCCCCTCGCTCGGCGCCACGATGGAGCTGATCGACCTGGTACGGGCCACGGTGGCCGAATGCCCGGAGGGCCTGCGCCTCGCGCTCAGCGCCGACGAGCTCGTCGACTCCTGGAACTGCGGCCGGATCGCCGCCCTTCTCGGCCCGATGGCCGGTGAGGCCCTCGGCGACTCGCTCGCCGTGCTGCGCGCCGTGTACGCGCTCGGCGTCCGCAGCGTCACCCTCGCCGGCGCCCGCTGGACGCAGGGTGGTCTGACGCCTTTCGGCCACGAGATGGTCCGTGAGATGAACCGGCTCGGAGTCCTCATCGACCTCTCCGGCTGCACGGCCGACACCATGCGGCGCACATTCCTGATCACCAGGGCGCCTGTCGTCCTCTCGCACCACGCGGAGCCCCTCCCGGACGACGTGCTGCACGCGCTGCGCGGCAACCACGGGGTGTGCATGGTGCCGTGCACCGCCGGGACGCTGCCGGCGACCGCGGACCTGCTCGACCACGTCCGGGAGACCGCCGGGCCAGAGGCCGTCGCGATCAGCGGCGCGTACGACACAGGACTGCCGCACGCGGCCGGCCTGCACGACGTCTCCTGCCTGCCGCGACTGATCGCGGAACTGCTCGAGCGGGGCTGGGCCGAATCGGAAGTCATGGGTCTGACCTGGTCGAACGTGGCCCGGGTACTGCGTGGTGCCGAGTTCGCCGCCCGGGCGGCCCAGCCGCGCCGGGCCCCCTCACGGGCGGCGATCGGCGCGCTGGACCTCTGATCCGCGCCGGTTCAGCAGGCGCAGAGACAGAACGGATGCCCCGCCGGGTCGGCGTACACCCGGAACGACCGCTTGCGGTCCTCCGCGTCGAGCGTGGTGGCGCCGAGCGCGAGCACCCGCTCCTCGGCGGCGTCCATGTCCTCGACCATCACGTCGATGTGGAACTGCTGCGAGTCCTTGGCGGACGGCCACTTCGGCGGTACGTGACCGGGGGCGCCCTGGAAGGCGAGCTGCGCGCCGTCGGCCCCCTTGAGGTCCACCCACCCGTCGCCGTCGTCCTCGACCGTCCCGCCGACGAGCTCGGCGTAGAAGCGGGCGAGGGCGACGGGATCGGGACAGTCCAGTACGACGGCTCCGACCTTGCCGATGCTCATGCTTCCTCCTCGGTGGTTACCTCTAAATGCGTTCAACCGGTAACGGTTACCGCATGCTCCCGCATAACAGGTAACGTCGCAAGCATGAATGACAGGGCGCCCGCACCCGGTGGCCTCGCACTGATCGAAGCGCTGGTGAACACGCTGGACATCGAGACCGGCGCGGACCGCCTCGACACGCCGGACGGCCGAGCCCGGTTCGGCCTCGCGCCGGACGACCTGCCCGCCGCACGCGAGCTCCGCGAGGCGCTGCGCGCGGCCTGCCTTGCCCATGCCGGCCACGGCACTCCCGGCCCGAGCGCCCTCGACGCCCTCCTCGCCGGCGCCCCTCTGCGCGTGGCGATCTCCCCCACGGGGGAGGCGGCCCTGTGCCCCACGGGCCCGCCGGCCCTTCTCACCCGCGTCGCCGAGGCCATCGCCGCCGCGGCGGCCGACGACACATGGCTCCGCCTCAAGGCATGCGAGGCGGAGGACTGCCAGTGGGTGTACTACGACCGCAGCCCGGCGTGCCGCAGCCGCTGGTGCTCGATGTCCGTCTGCGGCGCTCGCGCCAAGATGCGCAGTTACCGCGCCCGCCGGGCCGACTCCGCCTGAAGCGGCGTCGCGACACCCGGCAGCGCTGCTCGAGGTACGCGCCCTCGGCCCGCCGCCCGCGCACACGGTCAGGGGGCACACGGTCAGGGGTTCGGTCCGGCTCGGTCGCGTTCCCGTCAGGGAGTTCCGGCGGACGTGCGGGTCACGCCCGCGGGCGGCCCATCGCCCGGTACGTCCAGCCCGCCTCGCGCCACGCCACCGGGTCCAGGGCGTTGCGGCCGTCGAGGATGAGCGGCGAGGTCACGACCTCCGCCAGCTCCGCCGGGTCCAGCTCGCGGAACTCGCGCCACTCCGTGAGGTGCAGCACCACGTCCGCGCCGCGTACGGCCTCCCGCGCCGTGTCCGCGTAACCCAGCGTCGGGAACAGGCGGCGGGCGTTGTCCATGCCCTTGGGGTCGTAGACGGTGACCTGGCCGCCCTGGAGGTGGATCTGGCCGGCGACGTTGAGCGCCGGCGAGTCACGGACGTCGTCCGAGTCCGGCTTGAACGTCGCGCCGAGCACGGCGACCCGCTTGCCGAGGAACGACGCGCCACCGACCGCCTCACGGGCCAGTTCGACCATGTGGCCACGGCGGCGCATGTTGATCGAGTCGACCTCGCGCAGGAACGTCAGCGCCTGGTCGGCGCCCAGCTCACCGGCGCGTGCCATGAAGGCGCGGATGTCCTTCGGCAGGCAGCCGCCGCCGAAACCGACACCGGCCCGCAGGAACTTCTTGCCGATCCGCTCGTCGTAGCCGATCGCCTCCGCCAGCTTCACCACGTCGCCGCCGGCCGCTTCGCACACCTCGGCCATCGCGTTGATGAAGGAGATCTTCGTCGCGAGGAACGAGTTCGCCGCGGTCTTCACCAGCTCCGCCGTCGGGAAGTCGGTCACCACGAACGGCGAGCCTTCGCCGACCGGCGTCGCGTACACCTCCCGCAGCAGCTTCTCCGCGCGCTCGCTCTCCACGCCGACCACGATCCGGTCCGGGTGCAGGGTGTCGTCGACGGCGAAGCCCTCCCGCAGGAACTCCGGGTTCCACGCGAGCTCCACGTCCGGACCCGCCGGCGCCTTCTCCGCGAGCAGCCGGCCGAGCCGCTCCGCGGAGCCGACCGGGACGGTCGACTTGCCGACGACGAGCGCCGGGCGCTTCAGGTGCGGCGCCAGCGATGCGAAGGCGGAGTCGACGTAGCTCATGTCGCACGCGTACTCGCCGTGCTTCTGCGGGGTGTTCACACACACGAAGTGGACGTCGCCGAATTCACCGGCCTCCTCGTAGGAGGTCGTGAACCGCAGCCGGCCGCTTGAGCCCTCGATCCCGGCGACGTGCCGCCGCAGCAGCTCCTCGAGACCGGGCTCGTACATCGGCACCCGGCCCGCGGAGAGCAGTTCGATCTTCTCGGGGACCACGTCCAGTCCGAGGACCTCGAAGCCCAGTTCCGCCATGGCCGCGGCGTGGGTGGCGCCGAGGTATCCGGTGCCGATCACGGTGATCTTGAGGGCCATGGGGTGCTCCAGTACTGACGCGGGCAAGGGCGGTGCGGGGCCGAGCATATCCGGGGGCGTGCGGCACGCCCCAAAGCGCTCTTCGCGCGCTGTGGCCGAGCTGTCACCAAGCTCACGTATGCCTGCCGGGGGAGCGGCGTCTAAAATTGGAATACTTAACGGTAGTTAACACCTTGGGGAGTGAGAGTCTTGGCAGGATCGGCCGACTTCGATCTGTATCGCCCGTCGGAGGAGCACGACATGCTCCGTGAGACGGTCCGCTCCCTCGCCGAGGCGAAGATCGCGCCGTTCGCCGCCGCGGTGGACGAGGAGGCCCGCTTCCCGCAGGAGGCCCTCGACGCGCTCGTCGCCTCCGACCTTCAGGCCGTGCACGTCCCGGAGAGCTACGGCGGTGCCGGCGCCGACGCGCTCGCCACGGTCATCGTGATCGAGGAGGTGGCCCGTGTCTGCGCCTCGTCCTCACTCATCCCGGCCGTGAACAAGCTCGGTTCCCTCCCGGTGATCCTCTCCGGCTCCGAGGAGCTGAAGAAGAAGTACCTGGGCCCGCTCGCCAAGGGCGACGCGATGTTCTCGTACTGCCTCTCCGAGCCCGACGCCGGCTCCGACGCGGCGGGTATGAAGACGAAGGCGGTCCGCGACGGCGACTTCTACGTCCTCAACGGCGTGAAGCGCTGGATCACCAACGCCGGCGTCTCCGAGTACTACACGGTGATGGCGGTCACCGACCCCGAGAAGCGCTCCAAGGGCATCTCGGCCTTCGTCGTCGAGAAGGGCGACGAGGGCGTCTCCTTCGGCGCCCCGGAGAAGAAGCTCGGCATCAAGGGCTCGCCGACCCGTGAGGTCTACCTCGACAACGTCCGCATCCCCGCCGACCGCATGATCGGCGCGGAGGGCACGGGCTTCGCCACGGCGATGAAGACCCTGGACCACACCCGCATCACCATCGCGGCCCAGGCGCTCGGCATCGCTCAGGGCGCCCTCGACTACGCCAAGGGCTACGTCAAGGAGCGCAAGCAGTTCGGCAAGCCGATCGCCGAGTTCCAGGGCGTGCAGTTCATGCTCGCGGACATGGCCATGAAGATCGAGGCCGCCCGCCAGCTGACGTACGCCGCCGCCGCGAAGTCCGAGCGCGGTGACGCCGACCTCACCTTCCAGGGTGCGGCGGCCAAGTGCTTCGCCTCCGACGTGGCCATGGAGGTCACCACGGACGCCGTCCAGCTCCTCGGCGGCTACGGCTACACCCGTGACTACCCGGTCGAGCGCATGATGCGCGACGCCAAGATCACGCAGATCTACGAGGGCACCAACCAGGTCCAGCGGATCGTGATGGCCCGCAACCTGCCGTAACGCGGCGCTGCGCACCACGGCGAACGCCCCTGCCGGAACCGGCAGGGG
>NZ_JBSGZJ010000191.1:0-12631 GCF_053610925.1 Streptomyces sp. NPDC054847
GGCCAGGCACGCGCGACGGCTGCCCGGCCCGGCGGCTCAGAGGTGGCCGGGGTTGAGCCGCGCACTCGGCGACGGGTCCGGCCGCAGCCAGTGGCCGTCGGTGCTCCAGCCGAGCAGGCGCCGCGCCCGGCCGCCGTCCGCCGTACCGTCGGCGTCGAAACTCCCACCGCCGACGACCAGGCCCAGCCCCGCGAGCGCCGGGGCGAGGCGGGCGGCGACATGCCAAGGATGACGAGCCGCTTCATCGTCCAGCTGACCGAGCACCCGCTGCTGTTCGTCCGCCGTGCACAGCGACAGGTGGAAGAGCATCTGCCGCCAGGCGTACGCCGCGTCCTTGATCGTCCCCAGCGGGCGGGGGTTGCCCTGGACCCGCGCGGTCAGCACGCACACGGTGCGGAAGCAGCGGCATGCCAGATCCGCCCAGCCGGGTTCCGGCAGGATCCCGGCGCGCAGCACCAGCGTCGCGAGATTGTGGGTGGTGAGGATCTGCGCCTGCTCGATGATCTTCCCGTTCGCCGCCACCGAGCCGTACCCGCCGGGGCCGGCCCGTTCCGTGCACAGCCTCGCGAAGCCGGGCGAGGTCCGTGCACCGTACGACCGTGTCAGCGCCTCGCCGGCCTCGAGGACGGCCATGTTGCGGACGGCGGCGTAGTCGATCCCGTAGTAGCGCTCGTACAGCGTGCCGCGCAGCAGCTCGGCGGCGTCCCTGGCGGCCCGGAGGAACTTCGGGCCGAACGTTCCCATGAAGATGTCCGCGGCCAGCTCTTCCACCAGCGCAGCGCCCAGGTCCGCCTGGCGGGCGAGCACGCCGAGTTCGCGTACCAGCGGGTTGGGCAGCAGCGTGCCCGGGAACGCCTGAACGGCCAGCTCGCCGAGTCGGCGCAGCGCGGTCAGAGCGGGTTCCTCGGTGGCCGGCCCGCTCTCGCGCCGGTCGGCCACCGCCTGTACCCAGGGCAGCTCCTCGATCCGGACCTGCCGCTCGAGGTCGAGCAGCAGCAGGGAGCGCCGGTTGCGGAACGCCCGGTAGACCGCGGCCATCAGTGTGCGCAGCGACTCGTCCTCGTACGCCTGCGCCGTGGTCGCGGCGACCAGTTGCGGCACGAGCTCGGCCAGCACCTCGGCCGACGGCACCACGCCGCGTTCCACGAGGGTTCCGATCGGCGCGCTGAGCGCCGCCTCGACGACCTGACGGATCGCCGCGGGGATCTCCGCGCCTGCGGGCAGGCCCGTGTCCCTGTGCTCCTGCTGCGTCACAGGGGTGACGAGCGGAGCGACGTCCGCCGCGCCGACGTGCTGGGGCAGACCGGAGAGACGGCGGAGCACGACCTGCGCGAGCGCGTGGTGCGAAGGCAGCGCCGCCTGGCCCGCCTGCCGGTGACGCAGGGCGGTGTGCCGTTCGGAGCCGGGCGTGCCGCGCTTGCGGACCATGGAGGTGACGGCGTGCCGCAGCAGGCCGAGCCGGCGGGCTTCCAGCGGCCGCCCGGCGACGGCCTCCTCCAGCGCGTCCCGCAGCACCGCCAGGTTCTCCTTGGGGCGGCGGTGCTTGCCGCAGAGCGTGTGCTCCTGTGCCAGCAGCCGGTAGCGACGCAGCAGCTCCGCGCCGCGCTCGAGCCAGTCGCCGTCCGCGGGGATCTCACCCGGTCCCGTCGTCTCCAGCCAGTGCGCGAGCAGCTCGTCCGTGAACGGGAGCCAAACGGTCAGCGCCTCCCGCTGGGTCTCCACCGCCGTGTTCGTCCCGCGGCGGGCGAGTGCCTGGCCGACGTCGGCGACGGTACGGCGGTGCACGGCCAGGGTGTCCGGCGCAGGGACGTCCGATGGCCGGGGCAGGAACCGCAGCCGGCCCGCGAACGGCTCGAGGACGCCGACGAGTTCGAGCGCCCGCGGCACCTCGCCGGCGCGGACCAGCCACGCCACCGTGAGCAGCGCCGCTTCCTCCGGCACGGCCACCGAGTAGCGCCCGCTGTCCAGCAGGTCCCACAGAGTGACGAGGCCGGGCTCGGTCAGGAAGTGGTCGAACAGCGCCCTGCGGTCGGCGGGCACGCCTGCCTCGCGGGCGGCCTCCGTCTCGTACGGCAGCAGGGGGCCGCCCGCGGCCGCGCCGCCGGTCGCGAAGCCGCCGTGGACGACCTCGGGGGTCACCCAGGAGGGGAAGCCGGCCACCGGCGTGCGGGAACCGATCCGCAGCCGCCCGTCGGCCATCCCGTCGAGCACGTCACGCCAGCGCCGCATCCGTTGCTGCGCGCGGGTGCGTGTCCCGGCGTCCTGGTGCGTCAGCGCGGTGGTGAAGGCCTTCGTCAACTGCCCGGACGCGTACGACGGCGCTGCGATGAGTGGCTGCTTCTCAGCGTTCTCGTTCATAAGCCGACGTGGCGGGTTCCGCCCCCGCGCCCTCCGGGTCCCGAGCCCGGCGCTCTGCTGCTGAGCTACACGTCGATGAGATCGAACGTTAGCCATGTGCCGGGCCGGCGGACAACGGATTTCGGTTCGGTGCGGGGCCGGTGAGGAACCTGCCGGGGCGTCAGCCCGCCGCCGCGGCCGCCGTCAGCACCGTGACCGCGACCATCGCCGCCTGCATGTCGTGGATGGCCTTACGGAGGCTGTCACCCGCCCACTGGCCCTCGGAGACCTCGGACATCCGCGCGGTGAGCTCCTTGCGCGGAACACCGGGGAAGGCGATGCGGTGCAGCTTCGCCGAGTGGATCAGTGCGATCAGACCCGCCGTCCGGTCGTCGGGGTCGTTCCCTTCGAGGACGACGGCGGTGAGGCGCTCGCGGAGCTCGCGCTCGGCGTCCCCGTCCGCCTCCGGGTAGCGCTTGACCGGGAAGAGCCCCAGCACCTTGTGCTGCTCCTCCGCCACGAGACCGCGCTCGCGCAGGCTCTCGACCGTGGCGGTCACGGCCTTGGAGTGGTCCTTCGTCAGCCACTCCGTGACCTTCGGGGGCCTGCGCCTGCGGCCCGCCCAGGCCGCGAGCTGCTCGAGGCGGCCGTCGAGGAGGGGGACACCGGTGGGGGCCTGGTCCGTGACACGCACCCGGCCGTCGTCCACCGAGACCCGGCCGGCCATGACCAGGTCGAGCAGGATGCCGCCCGCCACGGCCCATCCGGCGGACTGCCGGTCCTTCGCCGCACCGGACTCGTCGTCCAGCGACAGCAGCATGATCTCCTCGCCCAGCGTGACCGCCATGCGGGCCCCTTTGTTCGCTTCTGTGTTGATGGTCTGATCATGGGGACGGCCGGGACGGCCGCTCAGTTCCCCTGGCAGCAGGGCCGCCGGGCGGAGAGCAACCGGCGCGGGGGTCCTGGGCGTTGTCGCGCCCACCGGCCGGCCGACCGCCGCCTTCAGCCCGTGGCGAGGCCCAGACCGTAGTACGTGACGCGGTAGTCGCCCACGTACGTGCCCTCACCGCCGACGATCAGGCCGGCCGGCTCCCGCACGCCGACCGCCTTCGCCGTGGCCACCAGCATCTCCGCCAGCGCCCGGCCCTTGGGCTCGCCGGGGCCGCCGGCGTCGACGCGCCGGACCGGGTCGTCGTCGTCCCACCTCTCGGCGGTGGCGGGGTGATCGGCGACCGTGCCCCAGCCGAGGGAGGCCGCGGTGGCGTCGTCGTCGGCGAAGCAGGCGATCGAGAGCCGTTCGCCGCAGGCGATGTCGAAGAGGAGCGGCGCGCCGTTCTCCGTGCGGCCGTAGACCGGCATGCCGATGCCGACGCCGAGCGCGACCGTCTCGGCGGGCAGCGGGCCGAGGAAATCCGCCAGGGACGAGGTCACCGTCGCCCAGCTGCGGGCGGACCAGCCGCCGGGGAAGTTCAGGCCGGCGTTGGCCGGGTCGCGGCGGTGGCCGAAGTACCCGCTGATCGAGTGCTCCTCCCCGATCCCCTGGCGCCAGAACCAGTTCTCCGCCGGGTCGGTGGGCTGCAGCACCAGCTCGGGACCGTTCTTCCCGGCGCGCAGCTCCAGCGTGTTCGGCTCGCCGCGCCAGCGCAGGAACGGGTTGCCCCATAGGGGGCCGCTCGTGAAGAACGGACCCGTCTCGCCGTGCGAGCCCATGACCGGCGCCTTGCCGAGTGCGGCGGTCAGCTCCTCGCGCACGGCCGCGAAGGCAGCCGCCTGGGCCGCGTCACCGGGCGCGGGCCGTCCCACCGGGATCACCAGCCCGACGTACTCCTCGCCATTGGTGTAGCGCTCCTCGTACGTCCCGGCCCGGATCGGCCGGGCCTCGCCGGTCGCCGGGCCGGTGCCGAGGACGGGCCCTGTGGCGTCCTCGGTCCAGGTCCAGCCCAGCGAGGCGGCCATGGCCCGAAGTCCCTCCGTGCCCCAGCCGCCCGTGTCCGCGGCGACGAGCCGTTCCGCCAGCTCGGTGATCGGTCCCACTTCATGCTCCCCGTTGTCGTGCGCCGTTCGTCGTGCGTCGTGCGTCGTGCTGGTCCGCGTCAAGCGGGCGCGGGCGCACCCGTGTTGACGTGCACGGAGGCTATCCGGTCGAGATCGTCGAAGAGGACGTCGACCGTGCCTCCGTCGGGGAGACCCGCGCTCATCCGGTCCTCGGTGCGGCGTTGCGGAAGGTCGTGGTGGCCGAAGTAGCCGGAGACGACCCGGCGTGCGGATCCGCCGACGAGGCCCGCGCCGGTGAGCAGGACGCGCGGCATGGTGATGGCGTCCGGTTCGGCGCGGGGGACCTGCGGATCGTCCGTCACCATGTAGGCGCGGCCGTCGGCGCTCGCCTGTACGCCGATGTACCCGGCGGCGCCGAGCACGCCCATCGCCGTGAACGCGAGGGTCTCGACGGCGCGGCGGGGGTCGTCGTGGGCGGCGAGGGGGACGAGCTCCTCGGTGAACTCGCTCAGGCCGCGAGCCTGCCCGTACGCGCGGAGCCGTTCCGCCGCCGCGACCACCGGCGAGCCGGCGAAGCCGGGGTTGGCCCAGGCCCACAGCCATGAATGCTCGTTGACGTCAAAGGTCCCGAGGAGCGAGATCCTAAGCTCCCGGCCGGACTGCCGGTACAGGCACTGTCCGAGGTCGGCACTCCACTCGCCGACCGGCATGAACTCGTTGAACGTCTCGAGTTGTTCCGCGCCCCAGGCGGCGTGCTGCTCGGTGAGGCTGAGGAACGGATCACTGAACTTCGCGGTCATGTACCTGACCCTACGAGGCCGACCGATCACGGCGTCGGGCGGGCGGTGGCCCCGGTCACATTCGCCCCGTGATGCCCGTGTTGACCCGTCGCGTTCCCGGGGCCCGGGCGGCACCGGTACTTCGTGAGCCGGGTCACGTTCGGTGAACCGTTCCGCATGGTTCTTGGTTCCGGGGGCAGGCGGCCAGATCGCCGGGGTGTGACCGGTGGAGGACAAAACGGGAACGAAAGGCCATAACGTAACGTGTCGGCAGTACATCAGACCATCCATGTGGGCGGGGAGTGGCGTTTCGCGCTCTCCGGCGCCACCCGCGACATCATCGACCCCGTCGACGGGAGCGTCTTCGCCGTCGTGGCGGAGGGCGGTGTCGCCGACACAGATGACGCTGTCGCCTGCGCGCGGGCCGCGTTCGACGACGGCAGCTGGCCGCGCACCCCTGTCGCGGAGCGGGCCGCGCTGCTCCGACGCGTCGCGGCCCTGCTCGAGCGGGACCGGGAGAAGATAGGCGCGCTGGAGAGCCAGGACGCGGGCAAGACCCTCGAAGAGGGGCGTGTCGACGTCGACTGCGTACGCGACGCCTTCGTCTACTTCGCCGACCTCGTCATGAACGAGAGCGGCGGCCGTGTCGTCGACGCCGGGTCGGACGAGATCCACAGCGTGGTCGTGCACGAGCCCGTCGGCGTCTGCGCGCTCATCACCCCCTGGAACTATCCGCTGCTCCAGGCCAGCTGGAAGATTGCCCCCGCGCTCGCGGCGGGCAACACCCTGGTGATCAAGCCCAGCGAGATCACGCCGCTGACCACCGTGGCCCTGATCGAGCTGCTGATCGAGGCGGGACTGCCGCCCGGCGCCGCGAACATCGTCACCGGCGCGGGCGACCCCGTCGGCGCCCGGCTGGCCGAACACCCCGACGTGGACCTCGTGTCCTTCACCGGCGGGCTCGTCAGCGGCACGAAGGTCGCCCGTGCCGCGGCCGACAGCGTCAAGAAGGTCGCCCTCGAACTCGGCGGCAAGAACCCGAACGTGGTCTTCGCCGACGCCTGCACCACGCCCGACGGCTTCGACACGGCCGTCGACCAGGCGCTCAACGCCGCGTTCATCCACAGCGGGCAGGTCTGCTCCGCGGGCTCGCGGCTCATCGTCGAGGAGTCGCTGCGTGAGCGGTTCGTCGCCGAACTCGCGCGCAGGGCCGAGAAGATCCGCCTCGGGCGCGGCACCGACGAGGGCGTCGAGTGCGGCCCCCTCGTCTCCGCCCAGCAGCTCGCGAGGACCGAGGAGTTCGTGGCCTCCGCCCTGGCCGAGGGTGCGGTGCTGAGGGCGGGCGGCGAGCGGCCGGAGGGGCCGGGCTTCTTCTACCGGCCCACCGTCCTCGACCACTGCCACCGCTCCATGCGCGTCATCCGCGAGGAGATCTTCGGCCCCGTCCTGACGGTCGAGACCTTCCGCACGGAGGAAGAGGCACTCGCCCTCGCCAACGACACCGAATATGGCCTCGCCGGCGCCGTCTGGACGTCCGACGCCGGACGCGCACGCCGGATGGCGCGGCTGATGCGGCACGGCACCGTCTGGATCAACGACTTCCACCCCTATCTGCCGCAGGCGGAGTGGGGCGGCTTCGGCAAGTCGGGCACCGGCCGTGAGCTGGGGCCCGCCGGCCTCGCCGAGTACCGCGAGGCGAAGCACATCTACCAGAACCTCGCCCCGCGCCCCGTGCGCTGGTTCGCGGGCTGAGGCAGGGAAGCACACCATGACCGACCACATTCACGAGTACGACTATGTCGTCGTCGGCGGCGGCACCGCCGGTTCGGTGATCGCCTCCCGGCTCACCGAGGACCCCGGCGTGACCGTCGCCGTCATCGAGGGCGGCCCGAGCGACGTCGGCCGCGACGACGTGCTGACCCTGCGGCGCTGGATGGGCCTGCTCGGCGGTGAGCTCGACTACGACTACCCGACCACCGAACAGCCGCGCGGCAACTCGCACATCCGCCACAGCCGCGCCCGCGTGCTCGGCGGCTGCTCCTCCCACAACACCCTCATCGCCTTCAAGCCGCTGCCGTCCGACTGGGACGAGTGGGCCGGGGCCGGTGCGAAGGGCTGGGACGCCGCGGCCATGGACCCGTACTTCCACAAGCTGCGCAACAACATCGTCCCCGTCGACGAGGCGGACCGGAACGCCATCGCCCGCGACTTCGTCGACGCCGCCCGGACCGCCCTCGAAGTGCCGCGGATCGAGAGCTTCAACGAGAAGCCCTTCCACGAGGGCGTCGGCTTCTTCGACCTCGCCTACCACCCCGAGAACAACAAGCGCTCGTCGGCGTCCGTCGCCTATCTCCACCCCTTCCTCGACCGGCCGAACCTGCACATCGCCCTGGAGACCTGGGCGTACCGGCTGGAGCTGGACGGCACCCGCGCCACCGGGGTGCACGTACGCGCCAAGGACGGCGAGGAGCGGACCGTACGGGCCCGCCGCGAGGTGCTCGTCTGCGCGGGCGCCGTCGACACGCCCCGGCTGCTGATGCACTCCGGCATCGGGCCGCGCGCCGACCTGGAGAGGCTCGGCATACCCGTGGTCCACGACCTGCCGGGCGTCGGCGAGAACCTGCTCGACCACCCCGAGTCGGTCATCGTCTGGGAGACCCACGGGCCCATCCCGGAGAACTCCGCGATGGACAGCGACGCCGGGCTGTTCGTACGGCGTGACCCCGCGTCCGCGGGCCCCGACCTGATGTTCCACTTCTATCAGATCCCCTTCACCGACAACCCGGAGCGCCTCGGCTACGAACGCCCCGCGCACGGCGTGTCGATGACCCCCAACATCCCCAAGCCCCGCAGCCGCGGCCGCCTGTACCTGACCAGCGCCGACCCCGAGGTCAAACCCGCCCTCGACTTCCGGTACTTCACCGACGAGGACGACTACGACGGTCGAACGCTCGTCGACGGCATCCGGATCGCGCGTGAGATCGCGAAGCGGGAGCCGCTGGCGGGCTGGCTGAAGCGGGAGGTCTGCCCGGGCCCCGAGGTCACCTCCGACGAGGAGATCAGCGAGTACGCGCGCAAGGTCGCGCACACCGTCTACCACCCCGCCGGTACCTGCCGGATGGGTGCGGCCGACGACGAACTCGCCGTCGTCGACCCCGATCTGAAGATCCGCGGCCTCACCGGCGTCCGGATCGCCGACGCGTCCGTCTTCCCGACGATGACGGCCGTCAACCCGATGATCACCGTCTTGATGGTCGGGGAGAAATGCGCGGACCTGCTGGGAGGTAATGCCTGATGAGTACGCCGCCGACACCTGTGTTCTCCGTACGCGACCTGTGGAAGGTCTTCGGCCCGAAGGCGGGCCGGGTGCCCGCCGACCCCGAGTTGGGGGCCCTCGACGCCGCCGCCCTGCGGGAGCGCACCGGCTGCACCGCCGCCGTGCGTGACGTCTCCTTCGACGTCCGCAAGGGCGAGGTCTTCGTCGTCATGGGCCTGTCCGGCTCCGGCAAGTCGACGCTGGTGCGCTGCCTCACCCGGCTGATCGAGCCGACGTCGGGCGCCATCTCCATCGACGGCGAGGACGTCATGTCGATGGACGCCGGACGGCTGCGCGAACTGCGCCGCCACCGCGCGTCCATGGTGTTCCAGCACTTCGGGCTGCTGCCGCACCGTTCGGTGCTCGACAACGTCGCCTACGGACTCGAGATCCAGGGCGTCGGCCGCGCGGAACGCCGGGAACGGGCGGCGGAGTTCGTCGCCAAGGTCGGCCTCGAGGGCATGGAGTCCCGCCGGCCGGGCCAGCTGTCCGGCGGCCAGCAGCAGCGCGTCGGCCTGGCGCGGGCGCTGGCGGTCGACCCCGAAGTCCTGTTGTTCGACGAGCCGTTCAGCGCGCTGGACCCGCTGATCCGCCGCGACATGCAGGAGGAGGTCGTGCGGCTGCACCGCGAGGAGGGCCGCACCATGGTCTTCATCACGCACGACCTCAGCGAGGCGCTCAAGATCGGCGACCGGATCGCGCTGATGCGCGACGGCCGGATCGTCCAGCTCGGCACCCCCGAGGAGATCGTCGGCGAGCCGGCCGACGAGTACGTGCGCGACTTCGTCCGCGATGTGCCGCGCGAGCAGGTCATGACCGTGCGGACGGCCATGCGTCCCGCCCTGGCGGCGGAGGCGGAGGCCGGCCCGGCGCTCGCCCCCGGGGCGACCGTCTTCGAGGCCATCGAGGCCGTCGCCCGCACCGGCGAGACCGCGCGCGTCGTCGAGGACGGCAGGTGCCTGGGGGTGGTGGACCACGCGGCGCTGCTCGGCGTGGTCGCCGGCGTACCCGGCGGCAAGGCGGTGGCCGCATGACACGCACCACGCGTACGTGCCTCCACCGGGCGACCGAGGGGCGGTGGCCGCGATGACCGCAGCCGTCACCGCTCCCGCTTCCGGCAAGACTCCTGACAACGCTCCCGACACGGCACCCGAGAAGACGAAGGCGCCCGCAAAGGCCGGCCGTCCCGCCACGGGAGGGTCCTTCCAGGACGTGATGCGTCATCCCGTCAAGGGCAAGCTGCTGGTGCTCGCCGCGCTTGCGGCCGTCCTCGTACCGCTCTCGGCGGTCGTGTGGGGCAGCGGCCCGTGGCCCGGCGCGCTGAGCGTCGACATCTCCGGACCGCTCGACGACGCCAACAAGTGGGTCATCGACAACCGGGACAGCCACCCCCTGTTCCTCTACTTCCTGCTGCACCTGTCCAACACCGCCACCGATGCCGTCAGCGGCGTCTACACCGTGCTCGACACGATGGGCTGGACCGGTGTGTTCGCCGCCGGCGTGCTGTTCGCCTGGCGCGCGGCCGGGCTCGGCCGCAGCGGTGTCAAGGTCGCGGCGACGGCCTTCGGCGCGTTCGCCGTGTGCGGGCTGCTCGGCATGTGGGACGCCACCCTGCTCACCATCGCCCTGATGGTGGTGGCGGTGACCTGCGCCGCGCTGCTGGGCGTGGTCATCGGACTGGCCGCCGGGCTCTCCGACCGGGTCGACCGCCTGCTGCGGCCGGTGCTCGACACCATGCAGGTGCTGCCGGCCTTCGCCTACCTGCTGCCGTTCGTGCTGGTCTTCGGCACCGGCACGCCCGCAGCCCTGTTCTGCACCGTCATCTACGCTGCCCCGCCGATGGCGCGCCTGACCACGCTCGGTCTGCGCGGCGCCGACCCCGCGGTGCTCGAGGCCGTCACGTCGCTCGGGGCGAGCCCCTGGCAGCGGCTGCGGACGGCCCGGCTGCCGCTGGCCCGCCGGCAGATGCTCCTCGGCCTCAACCAGACGATCATGATGGCGCTCTCGATGGTCGTCATCGCCGCGCTCGTCGGCGCGGGCGGCCTCGGCGAGGAGGTCTACTCGGCCCTGTCCACCGTGGACGTGGGCAAGGCGCTCGCCGCCGGCATCCCCATCGTGCTGATCGCCGTCTGGCTCGACCGTACGACCGCCGCCGCCGGCGACCGGATCGGCCGGAGCACACCCGGTGGCGGCCTGCTGCACGGCCGCTCCGCCTGGGCGCTGGCAGGCGGCGGCGTCGTCGCGGCCGTGCTGCTGCGCTTCGTGGCCGGCACGGCGTGGCCGGAGGGCTGGACGTTCGCCATCTCCACGCCCGTCAACAAGGCCCAGGTCTGGATCACCGAGAACCTGTCGTCCGGCATCCCGGTGCTCGGCGGCACGGAGACATGGTCCGAGCACTTCACCCTGTGGGTCCTCAACCCCATGAGGGACGGCCTGACCGCGCTGCCGTGGTGGGCGGTGCTGCTGCTGGTCGCCGCCCTGGCCTGGCTCGTCGGCACCTGGATGACGGCACTGACCGCCACCCTCGCCATGGCCGCGATCGGCGTGCTCGGCGTGTGGACGAAGTCCCTCGACACGCTCTCCCAGGTACTCGCGGCGCTCGTCGTCACCCTCGTCCTCGGCGTGCTGACGGGCATCGTCTGCGCCCGCGCGGGACGACTGGAACGCTGGCTGCGGCCGGTGCTCGACGCCATGCAGACGATGCCGCAGTTCGTCTACCTCATTCCGGTGGTCGCCCTCTTCGGAGTCGCCCGCGTCTCCGCGATCGTCGCGGCCGTCGTGTACGCGCTGCCCGCGGTGGTCCGCATCACCGCCCAGGGCCTGCGCGAGGTCGACCCCGCGGCACTGGAGGCGTCCAGGTCGCTCGGCGCGTCCACCCGGCAGCAACTCCTCCGGGTCCAGCTGCCGCTCGCCCGCCCCGCGCTCCAGCTCGCCGTCAACCAGGGGGTCGTACTGGTCCTGGCCGTGGTCGTGGTCGGCGCGCTCGTCGGCGGCGGGGCCCTCGGCTACGACGTCGTCAAGGGTCTCTCCCGCGGCGAGATGGGTCTCGGAATGACGGCCGGAGTCGCGATCGTCTGCCTCGGCCTCGTACTGGACCGGATCACTCAACCGGCCCGCAAGCGCGGCTGAACGGCCCCGCGCCGCACTCCGGCGCCTTCGCCCGTCCCGTACCACTCACCTCCCTCACTCACAGCAGGAGCACCACCATGAACCGCACCAGAACCCTCCGCACCGTCGCCGTCGCCGCCGCTCTCGGCGCGCTCTCCCTGAGCGCGTGCAGCGCCGCGGAGACCGGGAAGAGCCAGGACGCGGCCGGCGGCGAGAAGACCGTGAAGCTGACCGTCCCCTCCTGGGTCGGCGCGCAGGCCAACACGGCCGTCGCGTCCCACATCCTGGAGGAGGAGCTCGGCTACAAGGTCAAGACCCAGCAGATGGGTGAAGTGCTCGCCTGGGACGCCCTCTCCAAGGGCGACATCGACGCGATCATGGAGGACTGGGGTCACCCCAAGGAGGAGAAGCAGTACGTCGAGGACCGCAAGACCGTCGTGAAGGGCGGTGACCTCGGTGTCGAAGGCCACATCGGCTGGTTCGTGCCGAAGTACTTCGCCGACAAGCACCCCGACGTGACGGACTGGAAGAACCTCGACAAGTACGCCAAGGAGTTCGCCACCGCGGAGAGCGGCGGCAAGGGTGAACTCCTCGAGGGTTCGCCCGACTACGTCACCAACGACGACGCGATCATCAAGAACCTCGGGCTGAACCTGAAGACCAACTACGCCGGTTCCGAGGCGGCGCAGATCACGGCCATCCAGAAGTACGTGAAGGAGAAGAAGCCCTTCCTGACGTACTGGTGGACCCCGCAGTGGCTGAACGCGCAGGTCGACCTCGTCGAGGTGAAGCTGCCCGAGTACAAGGAGGGCTGCGACGCCGACCCGAAGAAGATCGCGTGCGCCTACCCGAACACACCGCTGCAGAAGTTCCTCAACGCGGACTTCGCCAAGAACGGCGGCGAGGCGGCCGAGTTCCTGAAGAACTTCAAGTGGACGACCGAGCAGCAGAACGAGGTCGCGCAGATGATCGCCGGGGAGAAGATGAGCCCCGAGGCGGCGGCCGAGAAGTGGGTCAAGGCCAACGAGGCGACCTGGAAGCAGTGGCTGCCGAAGAAGTGACACCCGCGGCCCCGCCCGCACGGGCGGGCCGCGTC
>NZ_JBSGZJ010000192.1:0-12625 GCF_053610925.1 Streptomyces sp. NPDC054847
GTGCGACGCACCCGGGCGCCTTCGCCGTGCCCGGACACCCGCACATCGTTCAGATCTGCTTCAAAGAACCGTCGAAAACTTTCGATGGACCTGATGTTTCTCCGCGTGTGACCGTTGGCCCCCATGCCGGCGAGGCCCGTTGAGGGCGGAGGAGACACAGGATGACCGTGACGCCAGAGGTTCGGACAGGAGCGGACGCACACGACCGGAAGAGGCCGTCGGACGGCGGCGTCCGTCGCGACAGGGCGGCCAGGTGGGGGCGCGGCGCCATGGGGCCCGGTCTGCTGCTCGCCGCGGTCGCGACCGTCGTCTGGTCGGGGAGTTTCGTCACGTCCCGCGCTCTGCACGACTCCGTTCCTCCGGTCCAGGCGGCGTTCTGGCGCTGGGTCGTCGCGATCGCCGCCGTCGCCCCGTTCGCCCTGCGGCAGACCTGGCGGCAGCGGGCGCTCGTCCGCCGTCACCTCGGATTCCTGACCGCCGCCGCACTCCTCGGCGTCACCGTCTACAACACCCTCGTCAACCAGGCCGGGCTCACCACCTCCGCGGCCAACATGGGCATGATCATGGCCGCGTCGCCCGTCCTGATGGCGCTGTACGAGCGGCTGTCGGGCACCCGGCTCGGAGCCCGCCGCGTGGTCGGGACGGCCGTCGCCTGCTGCGGTGTCCTGCTGCTCGTCGGCGACGGGTCGCTGTCGTTCCGGTTCGCCCCGGGCGATCTGTGGATGTTCGCCGCGGCGCTCAGCTTCGCCTCGTACAGCGCCCTGCTGCGCCGCCGCCCGGACGGCCTCGGCGGACCGGTGCTGCTGTTCACCACGTTCGTGCTCGGTGCCGTGATGCTGCTGCCGGCGCATCTGGTCAGCGTCGCCGTGCAGGGCGGCTTCGAGCCGGCGGTCGGCACCGTCGGTCCCCTCGTCTACGTCGGCGTCTTCTCCTCGGCCGTCGCCTTCTTCGCATGGAACGGGGCGATCGCCCTCATCGGGGCGGCCAGGGCCGGAGTCGTCTACTACCTGCAACCGGTGTGTGTGGCGCTGCTCTCCTACGCGCTGCTGGGCGAGACGATGGGGAGCGCGCAGGTCGTGTGCATGGCGCTGATCCTCGGCGGGGTGGCCCTCGCCGCCGCCGGAAGGCCCGCCCGATAGCGTGCGGCGCATGATCGAGTGGGACATCAAGAAGCTCCGGATCCTGCGTGCCCTCGGCGAGCACGGGACCGTGACGGCCACCGCGGAGGCGCTGTCGATGACCCCCTCGGCCGTTTCGCAGCAGTTGTCGAACCTGGCCAGGCAGCTCGGCGTGCCGCTGCTGGAGGCGCAGGGACGGCGGGTGCGGCTCACCGACGCGGCGCATCTGGTGCTGCGGCACGCGGAGGCGGTGTTCGCACGGCTGGAGGGGGCGGAGGCGGAGCTGGCCGACTACCTGCGGGGCGAGGTCGGGGTGGTGCGGGTCGGGGCGTTCTCGACGGCCGTGCCGGCGCTGGTCGTCCCGGCGGTGCGGCGGCTGCGGACCTGCCACCCGGGCCTCGACATCCGGATCAGGGAGGCGGAGGCGTCCGAGGCGTACGAACTCCTCTCCTGTGGCCGGGTCGACCTGGCCCTGTCCCTCGCGGCGCACGCGCCCACGGCCCGCGACCCGCGGTTCGCCCTGGTGCCGCTGCTCGCCGACCCGTTGGACGTGGCACTGCCGGCCGGTCATCCGCTGGCCCGGTCCGAGGATCTGCGGCTGGCGGACCTGTCCGGCGAGCCGTGGATCTTCGGCGGCAGCGGCCCGTGGTCCGAGATCACGCTCGCGGCGTGCGAGGCGGCGGGCTTCGTGCCGGAACAGGCGCACTCCGCGGCCGGCTGGCGGGCGATTCTGGCGATGGTCGAGGCGGGGATGGGCGTGGCGCTGGTGCCCCGGATGGCGGCCGAGCGGCGGGACGGCGTGCTGATGCGCCCCCTCGGGACGGACCGGCCCCGCCGCCATGTGCTGGCGGCGGTCCGGCGCGGCTCCGAATCGGCACCGGGAGTGGCCCGGGTTCTGGACGCCCTGCGGGAGGTGGCGTCACAGCGGACGGCGGTGACGCCGGACCCGCTCCCTGATCAGGCCCGATCCGAAGACCCGGCCTGATCCGGACGGAACGGCCTAGGCGGAACGCTGGGCCGGCACCTGCCTGCGGACGGACCGTGCGTCCTCGTCGAGAAGCCCCCACCACCAGGAGACCGCGGGAATGTCCAGCGGCTCGGTACTGTCGTCGGTCGGCACGTCGGTGAACACCGACGGCATGCTCGCCGGGTCGTCCGGCGTCGTGTAGCGGACCGAGCTGATGCCCCAGTCCTGGGCGCCGCGTATGAAGCAGCGCAGGCTGTGGAGGTACTGCCGCAGCTGAGGGCTGCCCTGCTCGGCCAGCTGGTCGCTCAC
The DNA here is from genome assembly GCF_053610925.1 of Streptomyces sp. NPDC054847. NCBI lineage: Bacteria > Bacillati > Actinomycetota > Actinomycetes > Kitasatosporales > Streptomycetaceae > Streptomyces > Streptomyces sp. NPDC054847. The sequence goes on from NZ_JBSGZJ010000192.1 coordinate 2,395, forward strand.
GGCCGTGAACAGGCACATCACCCGGTCCCGCTGCGAGATCGCCACGTCCAGCGCCTGGGCGGGGGTCAGGCCGCGTTCGTGCTCGAGCACGCGCAGGGCGTTGAGGTAGTACCCGGAGCCCCTGCGCTCCTTGTGGTACGAGAAGATGTCGTTGTCCCAGGTGATGATGAACGACGCCATCTCGGCCACGGCCCGTACCGCGGTCCGGTCCCGTTCGTGCGGCTGGAGTTCGTAGCCGTGGCCCATCTCCAGCATCGGGAGCACCACGGACGTCGCGCCGTCGTAGAGGCGCATCAGGGTGTAGTCGTTGAGGTCCGGGACCGTGCCCGCGCGCCGGTGGGCGGCCTCCCACACGACGGAGAAGAAGTACTCACGCAGCGCGTCGACCCACCGGGCCGTCTGGCCGGCCGTGCCGAAGCGGTCCACGCGCATCCGCAGGTCCCGCAGGCCGGCCGCCAGCGGATCGTCCTGCATCATCGGGGCCTCGGGGTTCTGCGCCACGCGGATCAGGCGGTGCAGGAGCCCGGCCAGGTCGCCCGGCCGGTGGCCGAGCTCCCCCTCCTCGCAGTGGCCGTCGTCGACGCCGAAGAGCCAGAGGATGAAGTCCGCGAGCAGCGACACGACCTCTTCGCGGCCTTCGGGGAGGATGCGTGCGGAGAACGTACCGATGTCCTGGGTGACGAGTTTGCCGCGCAGTTCCTCGGATCCGATGCGGAAGGTTTCCGCCCACGCCGCGGTCTGGACGTCGATGTCGGCGTGCTTCGGATGGATCGCTTGTCGGATCGGAGAGAAGAGCGGCGGAACGGTCAGCTCGGGCTCCACTGCGGCCTGCCTCTCGATGCGGGGGCGCAGTGCGTCAACTTCGATGAAAAACGCGCAACTTGCACCCCTCAATGATCAACTGAGACGCATCGTACTCAGCCAGAGTGGCCGATCCAACAGGACGATGTCCATACAAACCGGCCACTCGGGCACTTTTGATGGCCGGAACGGAACAGCTACTTCCGCACTGAAGCCCGCGCGGACGCCGTCAGGACGCCTCCTGCGACATGGCAAGGGTCTGGAGATAGCGCATCAGCGTCATCAGGACGTCCCGGCTGGAGCTGCGCATGCGCGCGTCGCAGAGGACGATCGGCACGGCGTCCGGCAGGTCCAGCGCGGCGCGCAGCTCGTCGACCGAGTGATCGGGCGCGTCCGGAAAGGAGTTGACGGCGACAACGAACGGCACGCCGCGTTCCTCGAGCCGCCCGATGACGTCGAAGCTGACCTCGAGCCGCCGGGTGTCGACGAGCACGACGGCGCCGAGCGCGCCCTCGAACAGGCCGCGCCACAGGAACCAGAAGCGCTCCTGGCCCGGGGTGCCGAACAGGTACAGCACCAGCTCCTCGTTGATGCTGATCCGGCCGAAGTCCATCGCGACGGTCGTGGAGGTCTTGCGCTCCACTCCCTGGGTGTCGTCGACGCCGACCCCGGCCTGCGTCATCGTCTCCTCGGTCGTCAGCGGCCGGATCTCGCTCACCGAGCCGACCAGGGTCGTCTTGCCGACGCCGAAACCACCCACGATGACCACCTTGACGGCGGCCGTGGCCGTCTCCGGCAGCACGTCCTCGCTCCGCGGCCCGACGGCCTGCTCAGAGCTTTTGAAGTCCATCGATCACTGCCTCAATCAAAGCGCGGTCGGGGAGACGGGCGGCCCGGACGGGTGCGCGTGCCAGCACCTTGTCCTCGGCCAGAAGATCGCTGAGCAGCACGGTCACGACGCTCACCGGGAGGCTCAGATAGGCGGAGATCTCGGCCACCGAGAGCGGTGCGTGACAGAGCCGGATGATCGCTGCGTGCTCCGGCTGCATGCCGGGTTTGGGACCCGACCTGGCCACGATCAGGGTGACCAGGTCGAGCGCGGTGGGCGCGGACGAGCCGCTGCGGCCGCCCGTGATGACGTAGAGCCGCTCGGGACTGGTCTCTTCCCAGTCCCCGCCCGCGTCGCTCACGCGGTCTGTCCTTCATGCCGCGGCGGCGTGCTCAGGTGCTCTCCGATCCGCAGCACGAGGTCCCGCATCCGCTGGCCCATCAGCCCGGCGTCGACGCCTTCGTCGGCCAGTACCGCGAGATACGCGCCTGCGCCGGCCGCCATCAGATAGAAGAAGCCGCCGTCCATCTCGATGACGACCAGGCGCATCTGGCCATCACCGTGCGGTAGTTCGGACGCGACGGCGGCCGCCAGACTCTGCAGCCCCGCGCAGGCGGCCGCCAGACGGTCGGCGGTGTCGGTGTCCGCGCCGTACTGGGCCATGCGCAGACCGTCGGCGGACAGGACGACGACGTTGCGCGTCTGCGGGACGCCCTCCGCCAGGTCCTTGAGCATCCAGTCCATGTTGGTCTGGTTGGACTGCCGCTGAATCATGGCTGCTTGTTCCCCTTGCTTGGCTGGGTGGTGTCACCGGACAGGCCGCTCTGGAACGCGGCCAGCCACATGCCGGGCTGCACCGCCGGTGCGGACTCCGTCTCCGAGGCGGCCGAGGGCGCACCGCCGTCGGGCGCCGTCGGGCCGGCGGACTCGCGGGGCGCGGCCGGCGCGGCCGGTGCGGGCACGGTCGCGCGTGCCTTGCGGCGGCGCTGGGGCAGACCGGTGGGGGTCCGCTCTGTCACCACCGGCAGGTCGTCCGCGGGCGGGGCGGCCGACAGCGCGGCCGTCGGGCCGCCGGCCGGCCTGGGAAGCCGTTCCTGGGTCTCCGAGCCGGCCGGGCGCGGACCGGAGGAGGCGCCGATACCGTGCGCGAGGCCGGTCGCGGACGAGGCGGTGGTGATGAGGTCCTGCGGTACGACGAGGACGGCGCGGACACCGCCGTACGCGGACGAGCGCAGCGAGACCTGGAAGCCGTACGCCTGGGAGAGGCGGCCCACGACCGCCAGGCCGAGGCGGGGCGTCTCACCGAGGTCGTTGACGTCGATCCCCTGCTGGGCCTGGCGGAGCATGCGCTCGGCCCGCAGCCGGGCCTCCTCGCTCATGCTGACGCCGCCGTCCTCGATCTCGACGGCGATGCCCGACTGCACGTCCACCGCGGTCAGGTGGACCTTGGTGTGCGGCGGCGAGTAGCGGGTGGCGTTGTCGAGGAGCTCGGACAGCGCGTGGATCAGCGGCTCGACGGCGGTGCCGACGACGGCGACCTCGGAGACCGAGTGCAGCTCGACCCGCTGGTAGTCGATGATCCGCGACATCGCGCCACGCATGACGCTGTACAGAGGTACGGCCCTGCTCCACTGGCGGCCCGGGCGGGCGCCGCCGAGCACGGCGATGGAGTCGGCGAGGCGGCCGATCAGGGCCGTGCCGTGGTCGATGCGCAGGAGGTCGCCGAAGACGCTGGGGGTCTGACCGTGCCGGTCCTCCATCTCCCGCAGTTCCTGCGCCTGCTGGTGGACGATCGCCTGCACGCGGCGGGCGATGTTCACGAAGGCGCGCTGGGCGGACTCGCGCAGGTCCTCCTCGGCGCTGACCGCGCCGACGACCGAGCGGAGCACCGCCTGGTGCTCGGCCGACGCGTCGAGCGAGGCCAGCACGTCCTCGGGGAACTCGCCCTTGCGGAGCCGTTCCACCACCTCGGGCAGCAGCTCGCCGGCGAGCCGGGTGGTCTCGGCGGCCTGTCGCGCGAGGGCGGCGTCCTGCGCCGCGACCGTGTGCCGCAGCTGGGCCACGAGTCTGCCGCGCCGCATCACCTCCGCGCAGGCGGTGGCGACCGCGACGACCGCGACGACGCAGATCACGACCACGGGGGTGCGGGCCGAAGCGGAGACCAGGGACACGGCCGCGATCGCGGCCGCAACGGTCGCGGCTACGGGCAGCTGCCAGACAAGGCTGGCCGGGGGCCGCGGACTTCCGGTCGACGTTCCCTGTCGAACCATCAGCATCCTCAGAATCGAACGTGGAAGATCATATGACGACGGGCGGGAGCATATCCCGCTTGCACTAGATCGTTTGACGGTGGGTCATTCCACTGTCGTGATGTATACGGCCGAAATGGCAAACGGGCGCGCCGAGTTCACTCGAAAATGTTTGAACGGTGTGTCTTCTCGTCGATGTTGGTATGGCGGTGGCAACCGGCCGGGTCGCCGGCCGGGTTGTGCGGCGAACTCCGCGCGCCGCCCCTGTGCTTCGAGCTCCGGCGCGGGACCGGGTGCGCGCTCCGGGCAGCCCGTGCCGCCCGCCGGCGGACGGACCCGCGCCCGGATACGCCAAGGGCGCCCAGGGACAACCGTGAGTCGTCCCTGGGCGCCCTCCGGCGGGTCAGCCGGTGGCCGCCGCCGCGTCCGCCGCCTGGGCCTTCAGCGCGCGCTCGACGCCGGCGCGCGACTCGGAGACCAGCCGGCGCAGTGCCGCGTTCGGCTCCGCGGAGGAGAGCCACTCGTCCGTCGCGTCCAGCGTCTCCTCGGAGACGAGCAGCGACGGGTAGAGGCCGATGGCGACCTGCTGCGCCATCTCGTGGCTGCGCGACTCCCACACGTCCTTGACCGCCGCGAAGTACCTCTCCGCGTACGGAGCGAGCAGCTCACGCTGGTCCGTCTGGACGAAGCCGGAGATCACCGCCTCCTGGACGGCGTTGGGCAGCTTGTCGGACTCGACGACCGAGGCCCAGGCCTCCGCCTTCGCCTCCGGGGTCGGCCGCGCCGCCCGCGCGGTCGCCGCGTGGCGCTCGCCGGCCGCGGTCTTGTCCCGCTCGTACTCGCCGGCGATGTCGTCCTCGTCGAAGACGCCGGTCGCGGCGAGCCGCTCCACGAAGGCCCACCGCAGCTCGGTGTCGACGGCCAGGCCCTCGATCGTCTCCGTGCCGTCGAGCAGCGCCTGGAGCAGGTCGAGCTGCTGCGGGGTGCGCGCGGTCGCGGCGAACGCCCGCGCCCACGCCAGCTGGTGGTCGCTGCCCGGCTCAGCCGCCCGCAGGTGCGCGAGCGTGGCGTCCGTCCACCGGGTCAGGCCGGTCTCACGCCAGGCGGGCGCCGCGTACAGGTCGACGGCGAGCTTGACCTGGCGGTGCAGGGACTGGACCACGCCGATGTCGGACTCCTTGCCGATCCCGGACAGCACCAGCGACAGGTAGTCGCGGGCGGCCAGTTCGCCGTCGCGGGTCATGTCCCAGGCGGAGGCCCAGCACAGCGCGCGCGGCAGGGACTCGGTGAAGTCGCCCAGGTGTGCCGTGACGTTGCGCAGGGACTCCTCGTCGAGGCGGACCTTCGCGTACGAAAGGTCGTCGTCATTGAGCAGGACGACGGCCGGGCGCGCCTTCCCCACCAGCGACGGGACCTCGGTCAGCCCGCCGTCGACGTCGAGCTCGACCCGCTCGCGGCGCACCAGTTTGCCCGCGTCGTCCAGGTCGTACAGGCCGATCGCGATGCGGTGCGGGCGCAGCGTCGGTTCGCCCTTCGCCCCGGTCGGCAGCGCCGGGGCCTCCTGCCGCACGGCGAAGGAGGTGATGACACCCGAGTCGTCCGTGCCGATCTCCGGGCGCAGGACGTTGATGCCGGCCGTCTCCAGCCACGCCTTCGACCAGGTCTTCAGGTCGCGTCCGCTGGTCTCCTCCAGCGCGCCGAGCAGGTCGGACAGACGGGTGTTGCCGAACGCGTGCGTCTTGAAGTACGCCTGCACGCCGCGGAAGAACTCGTCCATGCCGACATAGGCGACCAGCTGCTTGAGAACCGACGCGCCCTTGGCGTACGTGATGCCGTCGAAGTTCACGAGAACGTCATCGAGGTCGCGGATCTCGGCCATGATCGGATGGGTCGACGGCAGCTGGTCCTGCCGGTAGGCCCACGTCTTCATGGAGTTCGCGAACGTGGTCCACGAGTGCGGCCACCTCGAACCCGGCGCGGAGGCCTGGCAGGCGATCGACGTGTAGGTGGCGAACGACTCGTTCAGCCACAGGTCGTTCCACCACTCCATGGTGACGAGGTCGCCGAACCACATGTGGGCGAGCTCGTGCAGGATCGTCTCCGCCCGCACCTCGTACGCCGCGTCCGTCACCTTCGAACGGAAGACGTACTGGTCGCGGATGGTGACGGCGCCCGCGTTCTCCATCGCGCCCGCGTTGAACTCCGGCACGAACAGCTGGTCGTACTTGGCGAAGGGGTAGGCGTAGTCGAACTTCTCCTGGAACCAGTCGAAGCCCTGACGGGTGACGTCGAAGATCGCGTCCGCGTCCAGGTACTCGGCCAGCGACGGCCGGCAGTAGATGCCGAGCGGCACCGACTGCCCGTCCTTCTCGTACGAGCTGTGCACACTGTGGTACGGGCCGGCGATCAGCGCCGTGATGTACGTGGAGATGCGCGGCGTCGGCTCGAAGCGCCACACGGTGTCCTCGTGCGCGGCCCCCTCCGCCTGCTGCCGCGGCGAGTTCGAGATCACCGTCCAGCCCTCGGGCGCCTTCACGGTGAACCGGAACGTCGCCTTGAGGTCCGGCTGCTCGAAGCTAGCGAAGACGCGCCGCGCGTCCGGCACCTCGAACTGCGTGTAGAGGTACGCCTGCTCGTCCACCGGGTCGACGAACCGGTGGAGGCCCTCGCCGGTGTTGGTGTACGAGCAGTCGGCGACGACCTTCAGCTCGTTGTCGCCCTCACGCAGATGCTTCAGGGTGATCCGCGAGTCGCGGAAGACCGCAGCCACGTCGAGCGACTTGCCGTTCAGCACCACGTCGTGCACGGCGGGTGCGACCAGGTCGATGAACGTCTGCGCGTTCGCCTCGGCGGACGCGAAACGCACGGTGGTCTCGGACCGGTAGGTCCCGCCCTCCTGCGCCCCGGAGAGATCGAGGTCGATCTCGTACGAGTCAACGGTGAGCAGACGCGCACGCTGCTGCGCCTCTTCACGGGTCAGGTTTGTGCCAGGCACCCGGTCATCTCCTCGGTATGCGATGTTTGCGCTCATCCTTCCACGCGACGGTCGCCCTTCGCCCAGGAGAATCGGCCCGGTGACGGGCGGCGCCGCGCGCGGTGTCAGCCGCCGGCGGTGATCCGCCAGCGGCCGCCGCCACGCACCTGGATCGGGCCCGGCCCGATCTCGTGCCGGCCGGGGCCGGTGGCGAGCCTCCGGTCCGGCGCGAAGTGCTTGTCCAGCAGCCACAGTTCGACCGGGCGGTCCTCACCGCACTCGACACGGACCTCGCCGGGGCGGCCCGTGTAGCGGACGATGTCGTACCCGTGGCCCTCGACCGACTCGGCGAACGGCCGCGGCCCGTCCGCCCCTGTCAGACCCAGCGTCCAGCCCATGCCCTCGCAGCGGACGGTGACGTACGCGGGCACGCCCGGCTCGCCGGGGACCGGGCCGCGCGCGGGACGGCTGCCGGCCGCCTCCAGCACCGGTGCCGGAGCCATGGCGTCGGCGGCCCCCGCCTCGACCCGGTAGTACGGGGCACGCCCCGCGCTGCCCGTCAGGGAGACGACGGACGCGCCGCCCCGGTGCACCAGCACGTCCGTGCCCTTGCCGCGGACGCCTTCCGCCAGTGGCCGGGCCGACTCCAGCGGCAGCAGCCGCAGGACCCATCGCGCCACGGACCGGATACGTACCCGGGTGCCGGCCCGGCCGTCGGTGAACAGCAGCACCCGTCCGCGCACGCCGTCCCGGCGCGGGAACAGCAGCGCGCGCTCCTCCCCGTACTCGTCGGTCTCTGTCGCCTCGTAGAAGCGTGGTGTCAGGCCCGCGACCAGGTGGTACTCGAGGATCACTGGTGAGCCCGGAAGCGGGTTGACGATCTCCACCGGGGCGCCGGCGCGCCGGCCGCTGCCGTACTCGGCGAGCACGGGCGCACCGGACGCGGCGTTCAGCGACCAGAAGGCGCGGCCGCGGACCTGGAGCAGCGCGGGGCCGGGCAGTCGTACGACCCCCGCCGCGGTGCCGCCGGCGGCCTCGGGGGCGGGGGCGGGGCGGGGCGTCATCGGGTCCTCGCCGGGGAAGACGGCACCGAGCGAGAACGCGGCGTCGGCTCCGTCGGTGGCGTCGGCGCGGTAGTGCAGGTCGTCGGCGGGGCCGTCGTAGCGCAGGACGTCGAGGTCGTGGCCGTGGGCATGGCCCGTGAACGGCTCGGCGTGCGAGACGGGCATCAGCTTCACCGCCCACCGGCGGCTCGCCCGTATGCCGAGGCGCAGCGGCCGGCCCTCCGGCACGTGTACGAGGAACCGGGCCCTGCTCCGGGTCCGGTCACCGCGCCACAGCTCCTCGCCCCGGTCGCCGGTCTCCCCGAGCAGCTTGACCTGCACCCGCCCGTTGTCGTCCTCGAGCTCCACCTGCAACAGCGCGGGCCCCGCCGGCACGGTCCGGGGCACGGCGAAGGTCTTGTGCGCATGGCCTTTGAGGACGAAGGGCACGAAGTCGGGACCGAAGCCGCCGCCGGCCCCGCCGTCCGGCGGCGCCGTCCGCGGCGGCCCGGGGTGTGGTGAGGGCAGGGCGGGGCCGCGGGCGCCGTTCGGGGGCGGGCCCGTGTCCGCGACCTCGACACCGAAGTCCGTCGCGAGGCCGTGCAGGCCCGTCGTCCAGCCCTGGCCCACCGCCCGGAACTTCCACCCGCCCCGGTGCCGGTAGAACTCGCCCAGCACGAACGCCGTCTCCGTCGTCGCGTCGTCGACACCGAAGTACGCGACGGGCGCGCCCGTCATCGTCGTCACCCGGATGTCCAGACCCGGCACCCGGCCGAAGGGGCCGCCGTCCGCCGACGCCGCGACGACCACGCGATCGACCCCCGGCTCGACTCCGGCGAGGTCCAGCCACAGCCAGTCCGCCAAGAGCGGTCCGCCGTCGTCCGGGGCCGTGCCCAGGTGGCGTACCGCGCCGCTCGGGTGGTGCGGCCGGCCGGCGAGGACGAGGTCGGCGTCATCCCGCACCCTGCCGTCCGCGGCGACGAGCAGTGCCGAGACGTCCACCATGGGAGCGCCGGGGGCCCTGCCCCGGCACACGGCTATCTGGAGCGGCTCGACCGGCGCGGGCACGTTGGCGCCCTTGACCATGCGTGTCATGCCCGGCAGCCTGCCATGTCACGCACAAGGGGGCGATCACCTTCCGGTGATCGCCCCCGAGGCACTGATCGGGTGGGTCAGCCGCGCAGCTCGTCCGCGACCAGCTCCGCGATCTGCACCGCGTTCAGCGCGGCGCCCTTGCGCAGGTTGTCGCCTGAGACGAACAGCGACAGGCCGTTGTCGACGGTCTCGTCCACGCGGATACGGCCGACGTACGAGGCGTCCTTGCCCGCCGCCTGGAGCGGCGTGGGGATCTCGGAGAGCTCGACGCCCGGGGCGTCCTTCAGCAGCTCGTAGGCACGCTCGACACCGAGCTTGTCGGCGAACCGGGCGTTGACCTGGAGCGAGTGCCCGGAGAAGACCGGGACGCGCACGCAGGTGCCGGAGACCTTGAGCTCGGGGATCTCGAGGATCTTGCGGGACTCGTTGCGGAGCTTCTGCTCCTCGTCGGTCTCGTGGGAGCCGTCGTCGACGAGGTTGCCCGCCAGCGGGATCACGTTGAAGGCGATGGTGCGCTTGTACACGCCCGGCTCGGGGAAGGCGACCGCCTCACCGTCGTGGGTGAGCTCCTTGGCACGGTCCGCGGCCGCTCTGACCTGGTCGTCCAGCTCGGCGACGCCCGCGAGGCCGGAGCCGGAGACCGCCTGGTAGGTGGTGGCGACCAGGGAGATCAGCCCCGCCTCCTGGTGCAGCGGCTTGAGGACCGGCATGGCGGCCATCGTGGTGCAGTTCGGGTTGGCGATGATCCCCTTGGGGCGGTCCTTGACCGCGTGCGGGTTGACCTCGGAGACCACGAGCGGCACCTCGGGGTCACGGCGCCAGGCGGAGGAGTTGTCGATCACGACGACGCCCTGACCGGCCACCTTTTCGGCGAGCGCCCTCGAGGTCGCGCCGCCGGCCGAGAACAGGGCGATGTCGAGGCCCGTGAAGTCGGCGGTGGAGGCGTCCTCGACCGTGATCTCCCGGCCTTCCCATTCGATCGTGGAGCCCGCGGACCGGGCCGAGGCGAAGAGCCGCAGCTCGTCGACCGGGAACTTCCGCTCGGCGAGGATCTTGCGCATGACCGTGCCGACCTGCCCGGTGGCTCCGACGATTCCGACCTTCACGGGGACTCCTCCGTACGTACTTGCGGCCCTGATGCCGTTCCATGATGCGTATGTCCGGGTCCGCCTTGTCCAATCGATTGTCCGAGTGGCGGGACGTGTGACAAGGAACATGCAGGCGGGGCGGGCGCCCGAAG
>NZ_JBSGZJ010000193.1:0-12502 GCF_053610925.1 Streptomyces sp. NPDC054847
GCACCGGTCTTTCTGCGGTCGCGCGTCCGCCCCGATCAGCTCCCGCCGCGGGACAGCTCCCAGAGCTGGAGGTCGGAGCTGGAGTTCAGCGCCCACTCGGCACCGCTCACGTCGTCGCGCGCGGCGACGTACTGCTTGCCCTGCCAGAGGGGCAGTACGGGGACGTCGTCCGCGACGATGTCCTGGATCTCCTTGAAGGCAGGCGACGCCGCGGTACGGTCGACGTCGCGCCGCGACTGCGGGATGAGTTCGCGGGCCTTGTCGCTCACGTAGGGCGAGTTGAGGAAGTTGCCCTCGCCGAGGAACGGCGCCGTGTAGTTGTCCGGGTCCGGGAAGTCGGGGAACCAGCCGAGGCCGTAGACGGCGTAGTCGCCCCGCTTCTGGGCGGGCCGGAACTTGGACCACTCGGTGCCCTCGACCTTGACTTCGAAGAGCCCGCTCGCGTTGAGCTGGTCACGAAGGGCCTCGAACTCCTTGGCCGTTCCCTCTCCGTAGTGGTCGGTGGTGTAGTGCAGCGTGAGCTGGACCGGGGTGTCGATACCGGCGTCGTCCAGGAGCGCGGCGGCCTTCTTGCGGCTGGGCTCGCCGTACTTGTTGTAGAACGAGTTGGTGTGCGCCGAGATGCTCTTCGGGATGAGCGAGTAGAGCGGCTCGGCAGTGGCGCCGTAGACCTCACCGGCGATCTGGCCGCGGTCGACGAGCGACGCGATGGCCTGCCGGACGGCCTTGTTCTTCACGGCCGGGTCGCTGGTGTCGAAGGCGAGGTAGCGGATCTCCAGGCCGGGCATCTCGGTGAGCTCGATGCCCTCCTTCGGGTTCTCCAGCATCTCCTTGATCTGCTCCGGCGCCATGGTGCGCGTCATCAGGTCGATGTCACCGGACTCGAGGGCCTTGCCCATGGAGTCGGCGTCGGCGAAGGAACGCAGGACGACCTTCTCGTTCTTCAGCTTCAGGTCGCCCGTGTAGTTCGGGTTCTTGCTGAAGACGACCCTGGAGACCTTGTCCCCGTCGGTCTCCGTCTTCATCGTGTACGGGCCGGAGCCGTCGACCTCGAACCCCTCGCGCAGCTTCTTGCCGTCGTACTTCTCCTTGCTGACGATGCCGGCGGCCGGCGTCGAGAGCTTGTACGGGAAGGTGGCGTCCGGCGTGGCGAGATGGAAGATGATCTCGTTGTCGCCCTTGGTCTCGATGGTGTCGATGTTCGAGAGCAGGGCGGCCGTGCCGTTGTCGGCGTCGATGTCCAGGACACGCTGGATGGAGAACTTGACGTCCTCGGCGGTGACCGGAGTGCCGTCGGCGAACTTGAGGCCGCTGCGCAGCTTGCAGCGGTAGCTCTCGCTCACGGTGTCGGTGAAGAGGCAGCTCTCCGCGGCGTCCGGCACGGGCTCGCCGCCGCCGCGCGGGGCGTGCATCAGGGTCTGCAGCGTCTGCCGCAGCACGTTCCAGGCACCGGTGTCGTACGCGTAGGCCGGGTCCAGGGGTGCCGGGGCGTCCTCGCCGGCGACGAACTGGTCCGTGGTGCCCACGACTATGGCATCACCGCCGTCGGACCCGCCGTCCGTGCTGCCGCAGGCGACGAGCACGGGCGCGAGCAGGCCGACCACGGCCGGCAGCACCAAAGTCTTACGGTTCATCCTGGACGTTCTCCCTCACCGATCCGGCACTGTGATACAGCGATGTGTTCAAGACACTCCGCCGCCTCCGCCCGGTCGGGGCGGCGCGATCGGGCCGGGGATACAGACGATCGGTCCTGTGTTTCCGACGGCGGGGTGGCCGACGGGACACCACGGTGATGCAGCGAAGCTCTCGCGACGAGATTAGTCGGCAACGCCAGGAAAGCGTGACCGGGCCCGAGTTGGGCCGTAATCGCTGAGTGATCATCAATGCCTGTGAGTGGATGGCACTGCCACGGAATATTCGTAAACACCCGCATCAATCGGGACACATGGGCTGCCCGAGACCCCTCCCGAAGGGGTGTCGGACGCACATCATCCCTGGTTGCGCACCACTCACAGTGACGAAGGTCACGCCGTTCGACCCAATTTCGATCAAGCCGGAAAGCCGTTCGACGGTCACGGAAAAGGCAGAACTCACTGCCCTGGGTTTCCGACGGAATCGAAAAGCACGGACAGTGCCCGTATCACTGCTTTGCGCTGATGAGAGTGCGCAGAAAAACGACGTCCACTTCTTCCAGGGACCGAACGACGACCCGGCCGCCGGCCGGCTGGATCGGGGCCACGGACGGGACGGCGACCACCCGGCATCCGGCTGCCTCGGCGGATGCCACACCGGTCGCCGTGTCCTCCACGACGGCGCATCTCGCCGGTTCCGCGCCCAGACCCTGGGCGGCGAGGAGATACGGATCGGGGTGCGGCTTGGTACGCGGCACCTCGTCCCCCGCGACCGAGAGCGCGAAGTGCTGGGGCCCGAGAGAGGCGAGGATCCGGTCGATGATGCGCCGGTGCGAGGCGGACACGAGCGCCGTGGGCACGTTGTGCGCCGCCAGTTCGGCGAGCAGCCGGGCCGCGCCCGGCATCAGCGGTACACCCCTGCTGATCCGCTCCTCGAACTTGTCGTTGAGCAGCACGGTCAGCTCCGTGAGGCTGATGTCCGCGCCGGTGGCCTCGATGAGATAGCCCGCGCTCCGGGTCATCGGTCCGCCGACCACCACGTCCCGCCAGGTCTCGTCCAGCCGGTGCCCGAGATCCGCGAAGACCTCCACCTCCGCGTCCCACCAGAAGCCCTCCGTGTCCACGAGGGTGCCGTCCATGTCGAGAAATACGGCCTGAAGTGCGGCCGCTTCCGCCGAACGGGTCAGCGACGCGGGGACCGTGCTGGTCATGGGCACACCTCCGTGAGGGACGAGAAGGCCGGCCACCTCTCCCAGCGGCTCTCCCGCGGGGACAGGCGACCGGCCTGCACTGGACCGACCAGTGTACGACCCGAACGATCAGCGTGCGTTGAAATACTTCGCCTCGGGGTGGTGGATGACGATCGCGTCGGTGGACTGCTCCGGGTGGAGCTGGAACTCCTCCGACAGCTGGACGCCGATCCGCTCGGGCTCGAGCAGCTCCGCGATCTTGGCCCGGTCCTCGAGATCGGGGCACGCGCCGTAACCGAGGGAGAACCGGGCGCCGCGATACTTCAGGGCGAACATGTCCTCCACGTCGGCCGGGTCCTCGCCGCCGAAGCCCAGTTCGGCGCGCACCCGGGCGTGCCAGTACTCGGCCAGCGCCTCGGCGAGCTGGACGGACAGGCCGTGCAGCTCGAGGTAGTCCCGGTAGGAGTTGGCCTCGAACAGCTTGGCGGTCTCCTCGCCGATGCGGGAGCCGACGGTGACGACCTGGAGGCCGACGACATCGGTCTCGCCGGACTCCTCGGGGCGGAAGAAGTCCGCCAGGCACAGACGCCGGCCCCGGCGCTGCCGCGGGAAGGAGAAGCGGGTGCGTTCCGAGCCGTCGTCGCCGAGGATGATCAGGTCGTCGCCCTTGGACACGCAGGGGAAGTAGCCGTGGACGACGGCCGCTTCGAGGAGGTTGTCGGTCTGCAGCCGGTCCAGCAGGCCGCGCAGCCGGGGCCGGCCCTCGGACTCCACCAGCTCCTCGTAGGAGGGGCCGTCTCCCGCCCGGGACTGCTTGAGTCCCCACTGCCCCTTGAACAGGGCGCCCTCGTCGAGCCAGGAGGCGTAGTCCTTGAGCGGGATGCCCTTGACGACGCGGGTGCCCCAGAACGGCGGGGTCGGGACCGGGTTGTCGGTGGCGACGTCGGAGCGGACCGCGCCTTCCTCCGGGCGCTCCTCCACGACCGCCGTCGTGGCCTTGACCCGGCGCTGCCTCAGCTCGGGCAGGACCGCGCCGGGGACGCCGCGCTTGATGCCGATGAGGGCGTCCATCAGGCGCAGGCCCTCGAACGCGTCGCGGGCGTAACGTACTTCGCCCTCGTAGATCTCGTGGAGATCCTGTTCGACGTAGGCCCGGGTGAGGGCCGCGCCGCCGAGGATGACCGGGTAGTCGGCCGCCATGCCCCGCTGGTTGAGCTCCTGGAGGTTCTCCTTCATGATCACCGTGGATTTGACCAGCAGGCCGGACATGCCGATCACGTCGGCCTTGTGTTCCTTGGCCGCGTCGAGGATCGCGGAGACGGGCTGCTTGATGCCCAGGTTGACGACGTTGTAGCCGTTGTTGGACAGGATGATGTCGACCAGGTTCTTGCCGATGTCGTGGACGTCGCCGCGGACGGTGGCCAGCACGATCGTGCCCTTGCCCTCGGCATCGGACTTCTCCATGTGCGGCTCGAGGTGCGCCACCGCGTTCTTCATCACCTCGGCGGACTGGAGCACGAACGGCAGCTGCATCTGCCCGGAGCCGAACAGCTCGCCGACGACCTTCATGCCCGCCAGGAGGGTGTTGTTGACGATGGCGAGGGCCGGTGTGTCCTTCAGGGCCTCGTCGAGGTCGGCCTCCAGGCCGTTCTTCTCACCGTCGATGATGCGGCGCTGCAGGCGCTCGTCGAGCGGCAGGGCGGCCAGTTCCTCGGCCTTGCCTGCCTTGAGGGACGTGGTGGAGACGCCCTCGAAGAGCTCCATGAGCTTCTGCAGGGGGTCGTAGCCCTCGGCGCGGCGGTCGTGGATGAGGTCGCGGGCGACCGTGACCTGCTCCTCGTCGAACCGGGCGATGGGCAGGATCTTGGAGGCGTGGACGATCGCGGAGTCGAGGCCCGCCTTGACGCACTCGTCGAGGAAGACGGAGTTGAGCAGGACGCGGGCGGCCGGGTTGAGGCCGAAGGAGATGTTGGACAGGCCCAGCGTGGTCTGGACGTCGGGGTGGCGGCGCTTGAGTTCGCGGATGGCTTCGATGGTGTTGAGGCCGTCCTTGCGGGACTCCTCCTGCCCGGTGCAGATGGTGAAGGTCAGCGTGTCGATGAGGATGTCCGACTCGTGGATGCCCCAGTTGCCGGTCAGGTCCGCGATCAGCCGCTCGGCGACCGCGACCTTGTGCTCCACCGAACGGGCCTGACCCTCCTCGTCGATGGTGAGGGCGATCAGCGCGGCGCCGTGCTCCTTGGCGAGCGCGGTGACCTTCGCGAACCGCGACTCCGGTCCGTCGCCGTCCTCGTAGTTCACCGAGTTGATGACCGCACGGCCGCCCAGCTTCTCCAGGCCCGCCTCGATGACGTCGACCTCGGTCGAGTCCAGCACGATCGGCAGCGTCGAGGCGGTCGCGAACCGGCCGGCGAGCTCCTCCATGTCCGCGACGCCGTCGCGGCCCACGTAGTCGACGCACAGGTCCAGCATGTGCGCGCCCTCGCGGATCTGGTCGCGGGCCATCTCCACGCAGTCGTCCCAGCGGCCCTCGAGCATGGCCTCGCGGAACTTCTTCGACCCGTTCGCGTTCGTCCGCTCACCGATCGCCATATAAGCGGTGTCCTGACGGAACGGCACCGACTGGTAGAGGGAGGCGGCGCCCGGCTCCGGACGCGGGTCACGCGGCGTCAGCTCCGCGCCCCGCACCCGCTCCACCAGCTGACGCAGGTGCTCGGGCGTCGTACCGCAGCAGCCGCCCACCAGGGACAGGCCGTAGTCGGCGACGAACTGCTCCTGGGCCGAGGCCAGGCCCTCGGGACCGAGCGGGAAGTGCGCCCCGTCCTTGGTGAGCACCGGAAGGCCGGCGTTCGGCATGCACAGCAGCGGGATACGGGAGTGGCGGGTGAGATAGCGGAGATGCTCGCTCATCTCTTCCGGGCCGGTGGAGCAGTTCAGACCGATCATGTCGACGCCGAGCGGCTCCAGCGCGGTCAGCGCGGCGCCGATCTCGGAGCCCAGCAGCATCGTGCCGGTCGTCTCGAAGGCGAGGGAACAAAGGAGCGGGAGGTCGGCGCCGGTCGCCTCCATGGCGCGGCGGGCTCCGAGGATCGCGGCCTTGGTCTGGAGCAGGTCCTGGGTCGTCTCGACGATGAGCGCGTCCGCGCCGCCCGCGATCAGGCCCTCGGCGTTCTGCTGGAATCCGTCCCTGAGCACGGTGTAGGGGGCGTGCCCGAGGGTCGGGAGCTTGGTTCCGGGGCCGATCGAGCCCAGTACCCACCGCTGCTGGCCGGTCGACGCGGTGAACTCGTCCGCCACCTCGCGGGCGATCCGGGCACCGGACTCCGAGAGCTCGTAGACCCGCTCGGGGATGTCGTACTCCCCCATGGCGGAGTGGTTGGCGCCGAAGGTGTTCGTCTCCACGCAGTCGACGCCGACCTCGAAGTACGCCTCGTGGACGGAGCGCACGATGTCGGGGCGGGTGACGTTGAGGACCTCGTTGCAGCCCTCGAGATTCTCGAAGTCCTCGAGTGTCGGATCCTGTGCCTGGAGCATCGTGCCCATGGCGCCGTCGGCCACCACCACCCGGGTGGCGAGCGCTTCGCGCAGAGCGTGGACACGGGTCCGGCTGTCGGCGGAGGGGGTCGGCAACGAGGCCATGGATGTGCTCCCTGGGATGCGACGGCTGTCGGCTTTGCGCCTACCGGCGGGAAGGCGCACCCAGCCAGAGTAGCCGGGTGGGCCCGACGGGGCTGAGGTGTCCCACGGGCCGGACTACGCCATGTCTCCGGACTTTTTCGCAAGGCCTCCACCGCGAGATACTCGGTCCGCCGTGACCAAGGTCGGCATCGACCGATAGTGTTCAGCATTGTCGAACCGTGTTGGAGAAGGGCCGATCCGATGGCGAAAAACATCCAGTCACTGGAGCGGGCTGCGGCGATGCTGCGACTGCTCGCGGGCGGAGAACGCCGACTGGGCCTGTCGGACATCGCGTCGTCGCTCGATCTGGCCAAGGGTACGGCCCATGGCATCCTGCGGACCCTTCAGGCGGAGGGATTCGTCGAGCAGGACGCCGCGTCCGGCCGCTACCAGTTGGGCGCCGAGCTGCTGCGGCTCGGCAACAGCTATCTGGACGTGCACGAACTACGGGCCCGCGCCCTGGTCTGGACGGACGACCTGGCCCGCTCCAGCGGCGAGAGCGTCCACCTCGGCGTGCTGCACCAGCACGGCGTGCTGATCGTGCACCACGTCTTCCGGCCCGACGACAGCCGGCAGGTGCTCGAGGTGGGAGCCATGCAGCCGCTGCACTCCACCGCTCTCGGCAAGGTCCTGTCCGCCTTCGACCCGGTGGCCCACACGGAGGCCCTGGAAGTGAACCGCAAGGCGTTCACGCCGCGGACCGTGACCGACATCGAGGACTTCGAGTCGCTGCTGGACCACACCCGGGCGCGGGGCTGGGCCGCCGATGTGGAGGAGACGTGGGAGGGCGTGGCCGCCGTGGCGGCCCCCATCCACGACCGGCGCCGGATGCCCGTGGGGGCGATCGCCATCACGGGTGCCGTGGAGCGGGTCTGCGACGACGGAGAGCTGCGTTCCGAGCTTGTCGCGGCGGTGCGGGACTGCGCCCGCGCGGTCTCCAGGGACCTCGGCGCCGGGCGCTTCTGACCCGTCGAAGACATCGTCTGGTAACGATCCGGTTTTCGGCCACACAACCCTTGACGCCATGTTTACCGGGGGGCAAAACTGCCGTTCACCGGTCGGCATTGTCGAACACCTAACGGCAATACGCGCTAGAGTGTGACAACGCCAGGCCGGAAACGCCCTCACTGAGGGCGCGGACCACCGGAGGGACCCGGGGTTCGCCTTCCCCCTGGACGAAGGACAAAGGAGTCGCGGGTGTCCAACTCCGACATCTTCATCGGCGAGATCATCGGTACCGCCGTACTCATCCTGCTCGGTGGCGGCGTCGTCGCCGCCGTAGTGCTCAAGCGCTCGAAGGCCCAGAACGCCGGCTGGCTGGCCATCACCCTCGGGTGGGGCTTCGCGGTTCTGACCGCGGTGTACATGACCGGCGCGCTCTCCGGTGCACACCTCAACCCCGCCGTCACGCTCGGCATCGCGATCAAGGACAACGACTGGGGCAACGTCCCCGTCTACGTCGCAGGCCAGCTCCTCGGCGCCATGATCGGCGCCGCCCTGGTCTGGCTCGCCTACTACGGCCAGTTCCACGCGCACCTCACCGACCCCGAGATCGTGGGCGACCCCGCCGACAAGGCGATCGAGGGTCCGCACGACGGGGCCGCCGCCAAGGCCGGCCCGGTCCTCGGTGTCTTCTCCACCGGCCCCGAGATCCGCAACGTCTGGCAGAACCTCGCCACCGAGATCATCGGCACGATCGTGCTGGTCCTGGCGGTGCTCACGCAGGGTCTCAACGACAGCGGAAAGGGCCTCGGCCCGCTCGGCGGACTCATGGTCGCCCTCGTCGTCGTCGCCATCGGCCTCTCGCTCGGCGGCCCCACCGGCTACGCCATCAACCCGGCCCGCGACCTGGGTCCGCGCATCGTGCACGCGCTGCTCCCGCTGCCGAACAAGGGCGGCTCCGACTGGAGCTACGCCTGGATACCCGTCGCCGGTCCGCTGATCGGTGCGGCCGTCGCAGCGGGTATCTACAACATCGCGTTCGCCTGAGCCGTATCAGCAGCACGAGCCGTATCCACCGATACCTGAGCAGGAGCAGACCGTGACCGACGCACACACCACCGGCCCGTTCATCGCGGCCATCGACCAGGGCACCACCTCCAGCCGCTGCATCGTCTTCGACAAGGACGGCCGGATCGTCTCCGTCGACCAGAAGGAGCACGAGCAGATCTTCCCGAAGCCGGGCTGGGTGGAGCACGACGCCGCCGAGATCTGGACCAACGTCCAGGAAGTCGTCGCCGGAGCCATCGAGAAGGCCGGCATCACCTCCGCCGACGTCAAGGCCATCGGCATCACCAACCAGCGCGAGACGACGCTGCTGTGGGACAAGAACACCGGCGAACCGGTCCACAACGCCATCGTCTGGCAGGACACCCGCACCGACGCCCTCTGCAAGGAGCTCGGCCGCAACGTCGGACAGGACCGTTTCCGCCGTGAGACGGGCCTGCCGCTGGCCTCCTACTTCGCCGGTCCGAAGGCCCGCTGGCTGCTCGACAACGTCGAGGGCCTGCGTGAGCGCGCCGAACGCGGTGACATCCTCTTCGGCACCATGGACTCCTGGGTCATCTGGAACCTGACCGGCGGAGTCGACGGCGGCGTACACGTCACCGACGTCACCAATGCCTCCCGCACCATGCTGATGAACCTGCACACCATGGAGTGGGACGACAAGATCCTTCAGTCCATGGAGGTCCCGGCGGCGATCCTGCCGGAGATCCGGTCCTCCGCCGAGGTCTACGGCCTCGCCAAGGGCGGCGCGCTCGACGGCATCCCCGTCGCCTCCGCGCTCGGCGACCAGCAGGCGGCCCTGTTCGGCCAGACCTGCTACTCGAAGGGCGAGGCCAAGTCCACGTACGGCACCGGCACCTTCATGCTGATGAACACCGGTGACGAGCCCGTCAATTCCTACAACGGCCTGCTGACCACCGTCGGCTACCGCATCGGCGACCAGAAGGCGGTGTACGCCCTCGAGGGCTCGATCGCCGTCACCGGTTCGCTGGTGCAGTGGATGCGCGACCAGATGGGCCTTATCAACTCCGCCGCCGAGATCGAGACCCTCGCCTCCTCCGTGGAGGACAACGGCGGCGCCTACTTCGTGCCGGCCTTCTCCGGTCTGTTCGCCCCGTACTGGCGCTCCGACGCCCGCGGTGTGATCGCCGGCCTGACCCGGTACGTCACCAAGGCGCACATCGCGCGCGCCGTTCTCGAGGCCACCGCCTGGCAGACCCGTGAGATCACGGATGCCATGACGAAGGACTCGGGCGTCGAACTGACCGCGCTCAAGGTCGACGGCGGCATGACCTCCAACAACCTGCTGATGCAGACCCTCTCGGACTTCCTGGACGCCCCCGTGGTGCGCCCGATGGTCGCCGAGACGACCTGCCTCGGCGCCGCCTACGCCGCCGGCCTGGCCGTCGGCTTCTGGCCGGACACCGACGCGCTGCGTGCCAACTGGCGCAGGGCCGCCGAGTGGACCCCCCGCATGGACGCTGACAAGCGTGACAGCGAGTACAAGAGCTGGCTCAAGGCCGTGGAGCGGACCATGGGCTGGCTCGACGAGGAAAACTGACGAGGAGCAAGAATGACCACCCTGCAGAGCGTCCCCTCCTCCGGGACGCACCCGGCCTCCGGCTCGGCTGTGTCTTCCCTCAAAGCAGCGGGCCGCGCCGAGACTCGGGAGCAGCTTTCCAAGGCGACGTACGACCTCCTGGTGATCGGCGGCGGCATCCTGGGCATCTCCACCGCCTGGCACGCCGCGCAGTCCGGGCTGCGGGTGGCCCTGGTGGACGCCGGCGACTTCGCCGGCGCCACCTCCTCCGCCTCCTCCAAGCTTCTCCACGGCGGCCTGCGCTACCTGCAGACCGGTGCGGTGAAGCTGGTCGCGGAGAACCACTTCGAGCGGCGCGCGGTCTCCCGTCAGGTGGCCCCCCACCTGGCCAACCCGCTCACGTTCTACCTGCCCGTCTACAAGGGTGGTCCGCACGGCGCGGCGAAGCTCGGCGCGGGCGTCTTCGCCTACTCCGCGCTCTCCGCGTTCGGTGACGGCGTCGGCCACGTCATATCGGCGGCGAAGGCACAGCGGGACGTGCCGGAGCTGCGTACGGAGAACCTGAAGGCCGTCGCCGTCTACGGCGACGACCAGATGAACGACTCCCGCATGGCGCTCATGACGGTCCGCGCGGCCGCCGAGTCGGGCGCCACCGTCCTCAACCACGCCGAGGTCACCGGACTGCGTTTCACCCGGGGCCGGGTCACCGGCGCGGAGCTGAAGGACCGCACCGACGGCACCGAGTTCGGCGTCACCGCGCGGCTGGTGCTGAACGCCACCGGACCGTGGGTCGACCACCTGCGCCGGATGGAGGACCCGGAGGCGGCCCCGTCCATCCGCCTCTCCAAGGGCGCGCACCTGGTGCTGAAGCGCACCTCCCCGTGGCGGGCCGCGCTCGCCACCCCGATCGACAAGTACCGCATCACGTTCGCCCTCCCCTGGGAGGACATGTTGCTGCTCGGCACCACCGACGAGGAGTACGAGGGCGACCCGGCCGATGTCGCCGTCAACGACAAGGACGTCACGCAGATCCTCGACGAGGCCGCGTTCTCCATCCGTGACCAGCAGCTCTCACGCGACCTGATCACCTACTCCTTCGCGGGTCTGCGCGTGCTGCCGGGCGGCCCCGGAGACACCTCCAAGGCCAAGCGGGAGACGGTCGTCACCGAGGGGCGCGGCGGGATGCTGTCGGTGGCCGGCGGCAAGTGGACGACGTTCCGCCACATCGGCCGCACGGTGATGAACAAGCTGGCGACCCTGCCGGGCCGCCCGCTCGCCGAGGACATGGAGCCGCTCGCGCACCTGCCGAAGAAGCTGCCGCTGCCCGGCATCGCCAACCCCAACGCGGTCGCCCACCGGCTCCTGGTCGACGGCGGGATGCCCGGCCCGCGGATGGCGGCCGACACCGCCCGGCACCTCGCCACCCACTACGGGTCGCTGGCGTTCGACATCGCCCGCCTGGCGAACGAGGACCCCGCGCTGGCCGAGCGTATCCACCCGGACGCGCCGGAGATCTGGGCGCAGGTCGTGTACGCGCGCGACCACGAGTGGGCCGAGACGGCGGACGACGTGCTGCGCCGCCGTACCACGCTGACCATCCGCGGCCTGGCGACGGACGACGTCCGCAACAGGGTCGAGGACGTGCTGCGCGACCGGTGAGCTGACCGGACGGGCGGACAGGCCCAACGAGGGCGACTCCGGGGGAGTCGCCCTCGTTGTACGCTCAGACATCCGATGTCTGGTGAGTGATGTGGACGATGGGGGCGACGTCATGGCCGTGACCGACGAGGCCATCGAGAAGATCAAAGGGATGATCGTCTCCGGCGCGCTCCGCCCCGGCGACCGGCTGCCCAAGGAGAGCGAACTCGCCGCCGAACTGGGCCTGTCGCGCAACTCGCTGCGCGAGGCGGTACGGGCGCTCTCCCTGATCCGTATCCTCGACGTACGGCAGGGCGACGGCACCTACGTCACGAGCCTCGACCCCCAACTGCTCCTCGAGGCGCTGAGTTTCGTCGTCGACTTCCACCGGGACGACACGGTGCTGGAGTTCCTCGCGGTACGCCGCATCCTTGAACCGGCGGCCACCGCGATGGCCGCGAGCCGCATCCCCGAAGCCGAACTCGACGCGCTGACCGCCCAGCTCGACGCGCTGGGGACCGACCCGTCGGTCGAGGAACTCGTCGCGGCGGACCTGGACTTCCACCGCCGCATCGTCGGGGCCGCGGGCAACTCGGTGCTCTGCTCCCTCCTGGACGGCCTGTCGGGCCCCACGACCCGGGCCCGCGTCTGGCGCGGCCTGACCCAGGAGGACGCGGTCAGCCGCACCCTCCACGAGCACCGCGCGATCCTGGCGGCACTGCGGGACCGCGACGGGGAGGCGGCGCGGGCGTGGGCGACGGTGCACGTGGCAAGCGTGGAGCAGTGGCTCCGCGCGACGCTGTAGCGCCTTCCCGAAC
>NZ_JBSGZJ010000194.1:0-12478 GCF_053610925.1 Streptomyces sp. NPDC054847
GCCCCCGAAACACCGCGCGGAGCGCGGTGCCGGGTCCGGGCGGAGCCCCCACGCGGCGGGCCCGCACATCGGTACAGCGGGAAGGGGCGGGTAGGGGAATCACGCCCCGCGCAGCGGCCACCCCCTCCGCCCCCTGGAGCCGCCCGGACCGTACGGCCCCGATCGCGGCTACCCGTCGGACAAGGGGCGCCGTCTGCCCGACAGGGACAGCGACATCACAAAGGGCTCCTCGGACAGCTCATCCACATCCCGGGGCGAGAGCACCCCCGTCAGCACCGTGGCCGCCGACGGGGGTGCTTCCACGCCTGCCTCGCGGAGCCGGGCGACCTCCCGGTCCGAGGGAGTTCCCGTAAGGCGAAGGACCACGACGAGACTCCGGCTCTCCGGGGCGCGGGCGGCCTCCTCGACCGCGGAGGCCAGGCGGGCGTCGAGCTTTCCGTAGTCCACTCGCCGATTCTCACAGTCCCTTGGCGTTGACGAGTCCGTGTCCCCACTTCGGGTCGAACACTCCCGGCGTCCCGCCGATGACCGTGGCGTCGGCACGCAGCATGTCCTTCAGCCCGGCCGGACCGAGTTCGGGGTCGCGCTGCAGCAGCAGAGCCGTGATGCCCGTGACGAACGGTGCGGCCATGCTGGTGCCCTGCATCGCCACATGCTTCGTGTCGGTCATGAACTCACGGCGGACACCGACGGCGTCCCGGGACAGGGCGGCGACCAGCATGGCTCCGGGAGCGGCGATGTCAGGTTTGGGTTCGCCGTCCCGGCGCGGCCCTTCGCTGCTGAAGCTCGCGATGTCCTCGGCTGCGAGCCAGCTCGCCTCGCGGGTGGTGCCGTCGATGTCGTCCCACTCCGTGCGCGATGTGAAGGCCGCGACCGTGACGGCCGAGGATGCCGTGCCCGGCGAGCCGATCTTGAGCGCGTCGTGCACGGCGCGGCCGCTGAACTGCGACTGCGGTCTGGCGTCCGCGTTGCCGAGCATCCATACGTCCACCACGCCGCTGGTCACTTCCCGGGCCCGCACCACGAGCCGCCATCCGCCCGGCGCGGTGGCGGGACCGTGGCCGGTCGGTTCGACCCCTACGAAGAAGTTGTGGTCACCGTTGGCGCGGTCCGGTCCCGGGGTGACGAGTTCGACCGTGCCTTCCGGCAGTTGGTGACGGGAGACCGGCGACCCCGAGGGCCGGACGGCCTGGAACGGGGTCGACGCACCGGACGGCGAGACCATGGCGATGTCGAACCGGTCGCTCCCGGAGTACCAGCCGTTGAGGGCGAAGACGTCGGGGGCGCCGTCGAGGATGCCCGGATGGCAGGGGACGGTACGTGTCGTCCCGTCCGGCACGGTGATCCTCGCGTGGATGTCGTCGTCGCCTTCGTTCCCGGCCGCGCAGCACACGATCCTGCCCGGCCCCGACGCCTCCTCGATCGCCTGGGACATCAGGTCGGTGCCGTCGTGCGGGTCGAAGTGGCCGCCGAGACTGAGGTTGACCACCGCGGGCAGTCCCAGCTCGTCCGCGACGCGGAAGACGTACTGGATGCCGTCGATGATGTGGGCATCCATGAAGTCGGTCTTGACCACCACGAGGCGGGCATCCGGCGCGACGCCCTCCTCTCCGGCGGCGATGCCGGCGACGTGGGTGCCGTGGCCCTCTGTGTCCCGCGAGAGTGGGGTCGTGGTCAGGTCGGCGCCGGTGAACTCCGTGCCGTAGCCCCCTTCCGCGACACCGGTCCCGGGCATCGTCTGGTCCCAGATCCGCTCGATCCGGCCGGCGAAGGCGGGATGCCGGGGATCGATGCCGGTGTCGACCACCCCGACGACCACGTCGCGGCCGGTGAGGCCGGAGTCCGTCCGGAAGTCTGCCGTACCCGTTCTGGCCTGTGCCGCGTGCAGGCAGGGACGCAGTTGCGTGGCGGGGGCGATGCGCTTGACGGCAGGGTTGCCGGCCAAGCGGTCCAGCGCGTCCAGCGCGACGATGGCGGTCCGTACCTCATGGCCGCCGTGGTTGAGTTCGATCCCCTCGCCCCAGCTGACGTCGGGCGGGACGTCCGGATCGCACTGCAGGGAGACCACGACGCGAACCGGCTTGGCGCGCTCGCGAACCGAAACGAGCCCCAGCATCCGGGTCTGCCGGACGAGCGGAGCTCTCGTCCTTCCTTCCTGCACGTATCGCTCGTACGCCGCCGCGAGTGGTGACGCCAACTTGTCGAAGTCCACTGCCGTTGCTCCTCCCTGGACCCGCGGCGCAGCCGCCCGGGGCGACCAGGACGAGAGTCTCCCGCAGGCGCCGGGAGGCAACTGCCGCGAAATCGGGCCGTGTGCGTCCTGTCACCGCCGGCCCTCCGGCCGTCGGGCCTCCTGTGCTCACGGGAGGGGACAGGGGTGAGCCTGCCACCGGGTCGTCCGGGGCCGGGGTGTCCCTCCCGTGCGAAACGCGGTGATCACACGTCCGGAGGAGGCCGGTCGCCGCCGGACGCGGGGGAGGGGGTGGGGAGCGGCGGTGCGTGACGGGCTATCCCAGCCCCGCCGCCTCCCGCGCCAGGGACTCGACCCGGCCCCAGTCCCCGGACGCCACCGCGTCCGGCGGGAGCATCCATGTGCCGCCGACGCACGCCACATTGGGAAGTGCGAGGTACGACGGGGCCGAAGTGAGCGACACCCCGCCCGTGGGGCAGAAGCGGGCCTGGGGGAGCGGGCCGGCGAGGGACTTGAGGTAGGGCGTGCCGCCCGCCGCCTCCGCGGGGAAGAACTTCATGTCCGTCACTCCGCGTTCCAGCAGCGCCACGACCTCCGACGTCGTGGACACACCGGGCAGGTACGGCACGCCGGACGCCTTCATCGCGGCCAGCAGGGTGTCCGTCCAGCCGGGGCTGACGAGGAAGCGCGCTCCGGCCGCCACCGCGGAGGAGACGCCGGCCGGTGAGATCACCGTGCCCGCGCCGACGACGGCGTCGGGCACCTCCGCCGCGATCGCGCGGATCGCGTCGAGCGCGGCCGGTGTCCGCAGTGTCACCTCGATCGCCGGCAGGCCGCCCGCGACGAGGGCACGCGCGAGCGGTACGGCAGTGGCGGCGTCGTCGACGACGACGACAGGGATCACGGGGGCGAGGCCGAGCACGGAGGTCATGCGCCCCATCCTGCCCACCCCGAACATCATGCGCAACGAGCGTTGCGCATGATGCAACGCCTAGTGGATCTCGGAGACCACCACGTCCAGCGCCCATGCCTTCCCGGCCTTCGCGGGAGGCTCCGCCTCGACCACGTGTCCGAGGTCCCGCAGCGCCTCCACCAGCGCGGCCGGCGACCTGGGGGCCGCCCCGGCCTCCAGCAGGCTGCGGACGATCCGGCCCTTCGTCGCCTTGTTGAAGTGGCTGACCACGGACCGCGTCTCCACCCCGGTCGATTCGTCGACCCGGGAGTGCAGTACCCGTACCGTCGCCGTACGGCTCGCGACCTCGCCCTTCGGCTTCCACGCCGCCGCGTAAGCCGACGACCGCAGATCGAGCACCAGCCCGCCGCCGGCCTCCTCGGGGAGTACGGACTCCATCGGGCCGCGCCAGTACGACCCGAGCGCCCCGAGGCCCGGCAGCTTCACGCCCATCGAGCAGCGGTACGGCGGGATGCGGTCGCCGATCCGGACCGCGCCCCACAGCCCGGAGAACACCAGGAGCGACTGCCGGGCCCGTCGGCGCGCGGACGCGTCGAGCGTGGCGAGGTCCAGCGCGTCGTAGAGGACGCCGGTGTAGATCTCACCGGCCGGCCGGGTCCCCGCCGTCCGCAGTTCCACGTTCTTCGCGATCTCGCCGCGCAGCCCTTCGCTCAGGCCGAGGACCTCCTGCGCCTTCGTACCGTCGGCGACGCACAGCTCGACCAACTCGTCGAGCACCGCCGCCCGTGCCTCCGCGAGCCCCGGCAGGGACAGCGACTCCGGCTTCAGCGGAGCCCCGCGGCCGGAATCGGCCTTGCCCTCCGACGGCGGCAACAGCACAAGCACGGCAGGTCTCCTTCGTACGGACACGGGGTGGGGGTGCGGCCCCGCGCCAGAGTACAAAGGCCGCCCCGCCCCGCCGAAATGCCACCACCCCTGCCGCGACCTACGCTCGGTCCATGCCCCGCCGCCACATGAAAGCGACCGGCGCAGCCGAGGCCCCGCTGCGCGCCGCCCTGCGTGAGCTGCGCACGACGCTCGACGTGCCGGGGGACTTTCCGGAGGCGGTCCTCGCCGAGGCCGCGACCGCTGTCACGACCCCGCGGCTGCCCGCGGAGGACGCCACGGACATCCCCTTGTTCACCATCGACCCGCCCGGATCCGTCGACCTCGACCAGGCGATGCACCTCGCCCGCCGCGACGGGGGCTATCGCGTCCACTACGCGATCGCCGACGTCGCCGCCTTCGTCACGCCTGGCTCGGCGCTGGACGCGGAGGCCCACCGGAGGGTGCAGACGCTGTACTTCCCCGACGGGAAGGTCCCCCTCCATCCGCCCGGTCTCTCCGAGGGGGCCGCCAGCCTGCTGCCCGGCCAGAGCACCCCCGCGCTGCTGTGGCGGATCGACCTCGACGCGGAGGGGCGCACGGTCGGCACCGACGTGCGCCGGGCGCTCGTGCGCAGCCGGGCCAGGCTGGACTACGAAGGAGCGCAGCGGCAGATCGACACCGGCACGGCGGAGGAACCGCTGGCCCTGCTCAAGGACATCGGCACCCTGCGCGAGGCGCTCGAGGTCGAACGCGGCGGGATCTCCCTGAACGTCCCCGAGCAGGAGGTCACCGAGCGGGACGGCGGGTACGTCCTCGAGTACCGCGCACCGCGCCCCGCCGACGGCTGGAACGCGCAGCTCTCCCTGCTCACCGGCATGGCCGCCGCCGGCCTCATGACCGCGTCGGGCACCGGCATCCTGCGCACCCTGCCGACCGCCCCCGACGGGGCCGTGGCGCGGCTGCGCCGCTCGGCGAAGGCGCTGCGCGTCGACTGGCCCCACCATGTCTCGTACGCCGAACTCGTTCGCTCCCTCGACCCGCGCGAGCCCCGCAACGCCGCCTTCCTCCAGGAGTGCACGACGCTGCTGCGCGGCGCCGGGTACACGGCGTTCACCGGTGGCGTGCTCCCGGTGCCGGCCGTCCACGCGGCGGTCGCCGCCGAGTACACGCACTGCACCGCCCCGCTGCGCCGGCTCGTCGACCGTTACGCGGGCGAGCTGTGCCTGGCCGCCGTCGCGGGGCAGGAGCCGCCGGAGTGGGTGACCGCCGCCCTGGAGACCCTCCCCAAGGAGATGGCCGAGGGTGGCCGGCGCGGCAACACCGTCGAACGCGAGTGCCTCGACATCGTCGAAGCGATCGTGCTGCGGGACCGGATCGGCGACGTCTTCGACGCGGTCGTCGTCGACGTGAAGGAGAACGACCCGGCGGCCGGCACCGTCCACCTCGAGGACCCGGCCGTGGTGGCGCGCGTCGAAGGCGGCGCCGGCGCGCTGCCGCTGGGGGAGCGGCTGAGGGTGCGGCTCACCGAGGCCGACCCGGGGCGGGCGAAGGTGCGGTTCACGCCGGCGTGACCGGCGCCGTCGCCGGGCGCTCCCCGCCCACCGCCTCCCGCAGGGCCCTCGCGAACGCCCGGGCGTCGTCGGCGTGGACGCGGACCGTCCGGACGGGCCGCTCCCGCCCCAGCAGGCCGGTGTACGTCACCGGCTCGGACAGTTCCAGCGTCACCGACGTCTGCCCGGCGATCTTCAGGTCGAGGACCTCGTCCTGCTTCTCGTGCGTGAAGATCAGCTCGTACCGTACGGACGCGATCCGCTCCAGCGGTATCCGCAGATCCACATGGCCGGCCTGACGAAGCCGCAGCGTGTGCGCCGACAGGACGTGCGGGCGGGTGACGGCAGCGGCCTGGAGGCCCAGCATGAACACGACGGTGTAGACGTCCACGACGAGCAGCACCGCGTGCACGGCGGGCCAGTTCCGGAACAGCACCGCCATGACGACCGTCTCGACGGCGCAGACGAAGATGAAGCCGTACATCAGCGCGGCCTGGTCCCGGGCATGCCCGTAAGCGCGGTCGTCCGGTCCGACACCGTCACGGCGCCGCGCGACCCACAGGACCAGGCTGTACATCAGCCGCAGTTCATGGCCGACGAGACGCAGCACGGGCAGCGGCACGAGTTCGGCCAGCGCCTCCCGCCGGGTCAGGCCGCCCCTGCGCAGCCGCAGATAGGCGAACACCTCCGCGGCGAGCAGCAGCACGACGGCCACCTCCGCGACGGCGATGACGAGGGCGGGGATCCGCACACCGCCCACCAGGCACATGGCCACCAGCAGCTCTGCGGGCAGCACCGCGTAGGCCACGCCCCGCAGGGCGCCGAGCAGCCGGTTCACCGGACACGCTCCATGGCCAGCCGCAGGGCACGCTCCACGACGGCGGCCTGCGCGGGCGAGAAGTCCGCGAGAAACGCGTCCAGGAACCCCTCCGGTGGCGGGCCGTCCGGGCCGGGCCGCGGCACCATCTCGTCGGGCAGCATGTCGGCGAGGTCCTGGGCCGTCCGCTCCACCCGCGGGTCGGCCGGGTCGGCGTCCGCGAGCGCGTCGAGCTCCGCGTACAGCGCGTACGCCCGCTCCATGGCGCCCGGCGCCCCGGTCATCCGGCGCATCGCCCCCATCAGCCGCTCCTGCTCCTCGGTGGGCGCCATCGTGTCCAGCAGCGCCAGCAGCTCACGGTCCTTGGCCGCGGACGCCGGCTCGGGCCCTGGCAGCGCCGCGGACGCGCGTGCCATGTCGTCGAACAGCTCCGCCAGCAGCGGGGACACCGGTCCCTCGGCGGGCAGCCGCCCCTCCCGCGCCTGCTCGAGCAGCGGGGCCAGCCGCGCCCGCCGCTCATGGATCAGCGCCTCCTGCCGCCCGAGGTCGGCGTCGAGTTCCTCCAGCACCTCGACGAGGTCCCGGCCCGCGTCCTCCGCGAGCACGTCACGCACCTCGTCGAGCCCGAGCCCCAGCTCGGTGAGCCGCCGGATCCGCGCGAGCAGCACGGCGTCGCGGACGGTGTACTCCCGGTAGCCGTTGGGCAGCCGGACGGGTTCGGGCAGCAGCCCCAGATGGTGGTAGTGCCGGACGGCCCGCGTGGTCACACCGACCATCGCGGCGATCTCTCCGATTCGCATGGCTTCAGTAGAAACGTTGACGCCGCGACAAGGTCAAGCGCCGACCGGTCGGCGGAGCGGGACCCTGTGCCACGATCGAGGGAACGACCGCGATCTCACGGACGGCGGGTGCCTCGATGTCCGACGCTGACGACATGACTGTGATGCCGCACGAACTCACGCAGGCGGAGTTCCTGCTGGAGGGCTTCCTGGCGCTGGACACGCCAGAGGGCTTCCGGGCGGAGCTGATCGAGGGGGAGATTGTTGTGACACCGCCGCCGGACGGGGACCACGAGGACTGCATCGGGCAGATCGTCGCCCAGGTCATCCGGAGGTCGCGGACGGATATGCAGTTCTCCGGGAACAAGGGGCTGACGCTGAAGGAGCTCCCGGGCAGCCCGAGAGACCACGTCATCCCGGACGGTACGTTCGCACCGGAGGCACTGCGGCTGTTCCGCGGTGCGGCCTCCTGGATGCCGTGTGACGGGGTGTCCATGGTGCTGGAGGTCACCTCGTCCCGCCCAAGCATCGACCGCGAGACCAAGCGCCGCGGCTACGCTCGCGGTCGTATCCCGCTCTACCTGCTCGTGGATCGGGATGCCTCCACCGTGACCCTCTTCAGCGACCCGGAGGACGGCGACTACCGACTGCACCACCTGGCGCCGTTCGGCAAGCCCCTCCCCCTCCCCGAGCCGTTCGGCTTCGACCTGGAGACCGCCGACTTCCTCTGAAACGGCAGGTAGCATGGTCACCACGGCAGACGAGCCGGGCGGACGGCCGCGTGGGGATCAGCAGTGATCCTCCCGAGGAACGTCCGGGCTCCACAGGGCAGGGTGGTGGCTAACGGCCACCCGGGGTGACCCGCGGGACAGTGCCACAGAAAACAGACCGCCGGGGACCTCGGTCCTCGGTAAGGGTGAAACGGTGGTGTAAGAGACCACCAGCGCCTGAGGTGACTCAGGCGGCTAGGTAAACCCCACCTGGAGCAAGGTCAAGAGGGACCGCCGGAAGGTGGTCCTGCGCGGACGTTCGAGGGCTGCCCGCCCGAGTCCGCGGGTAGACCGCACGAGGCCGGCGGCAACGCCGGTCCTAGATGGATGGCCGTCGCCCCGACGACCGCGAGGTCCCGGGGCACAGAACCCGGCGTACAGCCCGACTCGTCTGCCCCTCTTGCGTGTTGTACCTGAAAGGGCCTCCGACCGCCGTCGGAGGCCCCGCCCGTGATCAGGCCTTGGTCGATGCGCTGCACAGCCAGTCGCCGTAGCGCACGCCGTCCTTGCTGCGGACGATGCAGACCCGCACCGTGTCGTTCTCGGTCAGGTCGTAGTTGCACGTCGTGATGCCGGTGCCGGGCTGGCCGATGCTGGTCGTGTCGTAGCAGCCGGTCCGGTGATCGCGCCAGCCCCACGCGTCGATGTTGATCTTCTGCCAGCGCTCGATCTTGGCCTGCACCGAGTAGCCGTCCGCGGACGTGTCGGTCACATAGAGCCAGTCACCGTCGGGGTAGAACGTCGCCGTGCCCCAGGACTTGCTGACACTCACGTTGAGGCCGCTCGCGGAGGCGGAACCTGCCATGCCGACGACGAGGGCACCGCTCGCGAGGAGGGCCATGCCGGCTGTTGCCGCCTTGCTGCGCGTCATGAAGTGTTCCCTTTCCGAAGACATTTGTTCGATGAGCGTCCAGATCAAACCGCTGTCGACGAACAGGTGTCAACCAGGTTTACGGCAAGGTGAGTTGACGGACGGAGCGAGGACCGTCCATGCATCCGTCACACGCCCTGCCGGGCGTTCCGCCGCCACACCGCGTGCAACGCCGGTGAGTGCGCGGGCGCCGGGCGGGCCGGGCAGACGTCGACGTGGCTGACCCGGCAGGTGTCGGAGGGGGCGGCCGATCGAAGGTGGACCGCTGTGCCGTCACCCGCGATGCGCCAGCGGTGGCCGACGGGGACCGTGGTGACCGCGAGGGCGCCGGGCTCGATGAGTATCCAGCGGCCGTGCACGGTACGGTGCCGCTCCGCGCTGCTGCCGCACTCGCGGCAGGCCACGGAGCCCGGCGCGGCGGCGGCCGTGCGGGTCGGATACGTCAGCGCGTCGCCCGTGGCCGTCAGGATGTCGCCCAGCCGGACCGGATCGCGGCCGGACCGCGTGGGGTGTTCGCACCGTGTGCACAACGCGGTGCGGCGGCCGGCGTCCCAGCGGGCGCCCGGGCCGTCACAGGCAGCGCATCGAAAGCCCAACTCCGGCCCCCCGCAGCTCCGTTACAGCGCGACTTCCTTCCCCACCCAGGAGTCTTCCGAGAGTGCCGGCTTCGAAACTATGTGTACGGGCACGGTGCCGCTCAGGTCTCCCGGGACCGGGCCGCCACGCGGTCGAGGTGTGACGCGAAGACCTCCCCCGCGTCCGGGGTGAGCGTGCGCAGGGCCACCATGGCCGTGATGATCACGTCGCACAGCTCCGCCTCGACGTCCTGCCAGTTGTGCGTCGTGCCCTTGCGCGGGTTCTGGCCCTTCGCGCCGATGACCGCCTGCGCGACCTCGCCCACCTCCTCGGAGAGCTTCAGTACGCGCAGCAGGATCTCCTGCTCCGGCGGGTACTTGGCGTGCGCGTGCAGCCAGTCGTGCAGGCGGCCGATGGTCTCCCAGCCGGTGTCCGTGTGCTCCATGACCGCAGAGTGCCACGGTGCGGCGGCCGGCGGAGGGGAACGCGGAGGCGCCGGGCCCCGGCGTTCTCGCGGCGCCGGCCGTCTGGTCAGCCCCGGCCGATGAACGGCATGTTCGTCGCCATCACCGTCACGAACTGCACGTTCGCCTCCAGCGGCAGCTCCGCCATGTGCCGCACGGTCCGGGCCACGTCGGCCGCGTCCATCACCGGCTCCGGCGCCAGTTCGCCGTTGGCCTGGCGGACGCCCGTCTGCATGGCGCCGGTCATCTCGGTCGCCGCGTTGCCGATGTCGATCTGGCCGCAGGCGATCGAGTACCGACGGCCGTCCAGTGAAAGGGACTTCGTCAGACCGGTCAGCGCGTGCTTGGTCGCGGTGTACGGCGCCGAGTCGGGGCGCGGCGCGTGCGCGGAGACGGAGCCGTTGTTGATGATCCGGCCGCCCTGCGGGTCCTGCTCCTTCATCTGCCGGAACGCCGCCTGCGCGCACAGGAAAGCGCCGTTCAGGTTCGTGTCGACGACCTTGCGCCAGGCGGAGAATTCCAGGTCCTCGAAGCGGACGCCGCCCGGCCCGAACGTGCCCGCGTTGTTGAAGAGCAGGTCGAGCCGTCCGTAGCGCTCACGGACCGTGGCGAAGAGGGCCGCCACCGCGTCGGGTTCGGTCACGTCCGTCGGCACGCAGAGCACGTCCGCGTCCGGCCGGACGTCACGGATCAGTGCCGCGGTCTCCTCCAGCGACTCGTTACGCCGACCGGCGAGCGCCAGTGCCCACTTCGGGCGAACGGTCGAACTGGCGGCCGTGTCCTGTCCTGCCCGTGCCAGTTCCAGTGCCACGCTCCGGCCGATGCCGGAGCCCGCACCTGTCACCACCGCGATTCTCACTACAGCGTTCATGCTTGCGCAGCGTACGCGCATGTGTCGTACACGGATCTCATCCGACCGCCATACGGATGTTGTGTCCCCGACAACGCGGATTCGTCGGCTCCGGCTGCAATGCGACTGACAACAGCCGTAAGGGGAGGGCCACATGACACCCGCGCACACGACCCACTCGCCCGAACTCAGAGCCGCCGCCCGGCACTTCGGGCGACGCACCTTCCTCACCGCCACGTCCGCCGCCGCCGCGCTCGCCTTCGCGGTGAACCTGCCCGGCACCGCGCACGCCAGTACGATCAACGGCCGGAAGATCACCGAGAACCCCTTCACGCTCGGCGTGGCGTCCGGCGACCCCCAGCCCGCGTCCGTCGTGCTGTGGACCCGTCTCGCGCCCAGGCCGTACGAACCGGGCAGCGGCATGCCCGACGCCAGGGTCCAGGTCCAGTGGGAGGTCGCCCACGACGCCGCGTTCGCCCGGATCGCCAAGCGGGGCAGCGTCACCGCCTTCCCCGAGTTCAACCACAGCGTCCACGTCGAGGCCGCCGGCCTGGAGGCGGACCGGGTCTACCACTACCGCTTCCGCACGGGCACGTGGATCAGCCCTGCCGGCCGCACCCGCACCGCCCCCGCTCCCGGCGCCGTCCTCGGCCGGCTGAAGCTCGCGGCCGTGTCCTGCCAGGCATACCACGACGGCTACTTCACCGCGTACCGGCACCTCGCGGACGAGGACCTCGATGTCGTCTTCCACCTCGGCGACTACCTCTACGAGTACGCCGTGAACTCGGCGGGCGGCGCCCGCAACTACACCGACCGCGTCCTGCCGGCCCACTTCAACCGCGAGACGGTCACCCTGGAGGACTACCGGTTGCGGTACGGGCTCTACAAGTCCGACCCCGACCTTCAGGCCGCCCACGCCGCGCACCCCTTCGTCGTCACCTGGGACGACCACGAGACGGAGAACAACTACGCCGACGAGACGCCCGAGAACGGCGTACCGCCGGAGGAGTTCCTGCTGCGCCGGGCCTCCGCCTACCGGGCGTACTGGGAGAACCAGCCGCTGCGCGCGCCGCAGCAGCCGGCCGGACCGGACATGCGGCTCTACCGCCGGCTGCACTTCGGGCAGCTGGCCCAGTTCGACGTGCTGGACACCCGCCAGTACCGCTCGGACCAGGCGTACGGCGACCGGGCGCACGTCTCGGGACCCGAGTCGGAGGACCCGTCGCGCACCATGACCGGCGCGCAGCAGGAGCGTTGGCTGATCGACGGCTGGCGTGCGTCCACCGCCGTCTGGAACGTCGTGCCCCAGCAGGTCAACTTCTCCCGGCGCAGCCTGGACCTGACCGACGACCCCAAGCTCAGCATGGACGCGTGGGACGGCTACCCCGCCTCCCGCGACCGGGTCCTGGACGGCGCGAAGTCCGCCGGCGTGGAGAACCTGATGGTCCTCACCGGCGACGTGCACGTCGCCTACGCCTACGACATCAAGCGCGACTACGAGACACCCGGCGCGGAGATCGTCGGCACCGAGATCGTGGCCACGTCCATCTCCAGCGGCAAGGACGGCGCCGACAAGCCGGCCACCTGGGAGACGTACACCACGGCGAACCCGCACATGAAGCTCTACAACGGGCGCCGCGGCTACGTGACGGTCACCCTCGAGGAGCAGCAGGCGCGTGCCGACTTCCGTACGGTGGCCGCCGTGACGACGCCCGGCGCGCCCGTCACCACGACCGCGTCGTTCGTGACGCAGGCGGGGAACCCGGGGCTCCAGCAGGTCTGACCTGGCGTCGGGCACCTTGCGGCCGGCTGTCCGGCACGTCGTTCGAC
>NZ_JBSGZJ010000195.1:0-12412 GCF_053610925.1 Streptomyces sp. NPDC054847
GTACGGGGCAGAGCCCCGGAAACACCGCGCGGAGCGCGGTGGCGGGTCCGGGCGGAGCCCGGTTACGGGAAGTGGGGGTCCCCCACGGCCGCCAGGCCGAAGGGGCGGGGTGGGGGAACAGCCCCGCGCAGCGGACCCGGCGGCGTCACGCCCCGCCGCCCAGTTCCTTCCGCCCGTCGCCACCCTTGCCGAGCTTCCGCTCGCGCTCCCGTTCCGCCCGCTCCGCCTTGAGCCGCTGCTTCTCCGCCCTCGTGAGCTTGCGTTCCACGCCCACGCCGCCCATCAGCGCCAGGCCCCTGATGATCACTCGGGGTGCGCCCGGGTCCGGGTCCGCCTCCACGCTGCCGTGTTCGTCGAAGCCGCCCATCAGGCCGATGCCCCTGACCTCCACGTTCAGGCCGGGCGGGACGACGACCTGGATACCGCCCATGATCGCGACGCAGTCGATCACCGTCTCTCGGTCCTCGAACCGGGCCTCCCGCAGATCGAGCTCGCCGCCGCCCATCAGCGTGAACGCCGTGAACCTCCGGCCGACCGTCCATGTCCCCCGGCGTGAGAAGCCGCCCCAGAACGAGAACGCGCCGCTCGACGTCGCCGGGCCGCCGACGCGGCCTGCCCAGGAGGCGCGTGCCGGTGTCGTGGTGGACGCCGCGCCGGACGTCGTGCCCGGTGCCGGCAGGTCCCGTACCAGCGGCTCCAAGTCGCCGTGCGTACGCGCACGGTAGGCCGCGTCCAGGCGCTGGTCGAACTCCTCCATGTCGAGGCGGCCCTCGGCCACGGCGTCCCGCAACCGCTCGGCGACCCGCTCCCTCTCGGCATCGGAGGCACGCATCTCAGGGAGTTCGCTCGTCATACCGCCAGCCTAGTCAAGCAAGCGGCCCGGCAGAACGTTCCGCGTACATCTTCGCGATCACCGCTTCGATGTCCGGCTCCCGCACCGACAGGTCCACCAGCGGGTACCGTTCGGCCAGCGCCGCGACCAGCGGCGCCGCGGAGAGCGACGCCGGGAAGGCCAGCCACTGCCGCGGCCCCTCGACCTTCAGCGTCCGCGCCGACCCGATCTCGATCGGCGGCAGTTCCCGCTCCAGGTCCACGACCAGGGTGCGCTCGCTCTCGCCCACCTCGTGCAGCCCGGCCAGGGGCCCGTCGTACATGAGCCGCCCATGGTCGATGACCATGACCCGCTTGCACAGCTGCTCGATGTCGGTCAGATCGTGCGTGGTGAGCAGGACCGTCGTGCCGCGTTCCGCGTTCAGGTCACGCAGGAACCCCCGCACCTTGGCCTTGGAGATCACGTCGAGACCGATGGTCGGCTCGTCCAGGTACAGCACTTCCGGGTCGTGCAGCAGCGCCGCGGCGATGTCGCCGCGCATCCGCTGCCCCAGCGAGAGCTGACGCACCGGCACGTCCAACAGCTCCGCCAGGTCCAGCAGTTCGACGCAGCGGTCCAGGTTCCGCCGGAACGTGGCGTCGGGGATGCGGTACATGCGGTGCATGAGGCGGTACGAGTCGCGCAGCGGCAGGTCCCACCACAGGGTGGTGCGCTGCCCGAACACCACCCCGATCCGCTGCGCCAGCCGGGTCCGCTCCCGCGACGGGTCGATGCCCGCGACCCGGAGCCGGCCGCCGCTGGGCGTGAGGATGCCGGTGAGCATCTTGATCGTGGTGGACTTGCCGGCGCCGTTCGGGCCGATGTAGCCGACCATCTCGCCGCGCGGGACGGTGAAACTGATCCCGTCGACCGCCCGCACCTGGTACTTCTCCCGGCGCAGCCGCCCGGCCTTGCGCCGTACGTCGAAGACCTTCTCGACGCCGTCGAGTTCGATGAAATCCACTGTGTCCTCAGCTTCCGGTACTGCGGTACGAACGGAGCCCGACCCGCCA
This sequence comes from Streptomyces sp. NPDC054847, assembly GCF_053610925.1. Taxonomy (NCBI): domain Bacteria; kingdom Bacillati; phylum Actinomycetota; class Actinomycetes; order Kitasatosporales; family Streptomycetaceae; genus Streptomyces; species Streptomyces sp. NPDC054847. Next base: position 1,885 of record NZ_JBSGZJ010000195.1, read on the forward strand.
GGCCAGTCCGGCGAGCCCGAGGCAGCCCGCGGCGACGACGGGCGGCAGCAGGGCGAACCAGTCGGGCAGGCCGAGCGGATCCTCACGGCCCAGCACGTACAGCGACGGCATCCAGTTGACGAAGGCCAGCGGCACGACGAACGTCACCCCGCGCACGAGGTCCTTCGCGAAGATCGACGGCGGGTACTGGAGCAGCGTGTTCCCGCCGTACGTGAACGAGCTCTGCACCTCGGCCGCGTCCTGGGCGAAGAACTGGAACGCGCCGCCCGCCACGAACACCGACGCGAAGATCGCCCCGCCGCACAGCAGCATCAGCGGCACCATCGCGGCCTTGGCCGCCGTCCACTCGACGTCGAGCGTCCACAGCGCGTACGCGAGCACCATCAGACCCTGTGTCACCCGGCCGAGCCGGCGCAGCGCGAACCGGTCGGCGGCGACCTGCGCGAGGACCGGCACGGGCCGCACCAGCAGGGTGTCCAGGGTGCCGTCGCGCACCCGTCGTCCGAGCCGGTCCATGGAGCCCATCACCAGGTCGGCGAGGCCGAAGGCGGTACTCGTGGTCCCGTACAGGAACGCGATCTCGGGCAGCGAGTAGCCGCCCAGCGCGTCGACGTGGGAGAACATGAGCAGGATCGCGACGAAGTCGAACGCGGTGGCCGTGAAGTTCCCGAGCGTCGTCATCGCGAACGACGCGCGGTAGGCCATCGTCGAGCGCACCCACATCGCCACGATCAGCCCGTACGCCCTGAGCGCGTCAGCCACCCTGGACCACCACCCTGCGGGTCGCCACGGACTGCAGCATCCGGCCGGCCGCGAGCAGCGCCAGCGCCCAGCCGCCCTGGAAGGCGTACACCTGGAGCAGGTCCCAGCCGGTGTGCTTGCCGAGGAACACGTCCGCGGGCACCTGGAGCAGCGACGACCAGGGCAGTGCCCGCGCCACCTCGCCCAGCAGACCGGGGAACAGGCTCAGCGGCAGCAGCATCCCGGAGAAGAAGAGTCCCGCCAGCCAGCACATCTGCATCACCCCGGCGCCGTCCATCAGCCAGAACGCCGACAGCGACACCAGGAACCGCACCGCGAAGCTCACCACCACACCGAGCGCCACGGACAGCAGGAACGCCGCCCAGATCCATGGCGATCCGGGCAGTGCCAGGTCGAACGCCAGGGCGCCGAGCACCATCGGCACGATGCCCCGTCCCAGCAGATGGAAGGCGGCCCGCCCCAGGTCCCCCGCGAGCCACCAGAGTTGGAGGTCGGCGGGGCGGTAGAGGTCGATGGCGATGTCGCCGGTACGGATCCGCTCGATCAGCTCGTCCTCGAAACCGCCGCCCATCATGGCGCAGGTCATCAGCAGCGCCTGTCCCAGCCACACATAGGTGAGCGCTTCCGACTGGTCGTACCCGCCGAGCTGCGGGCGCTCGTCCCACAGGGCGATATAGGTGTACGCCAGGATGAAGCCGAAAACGGTGTTGGTGAACACCCCGGCCGCCGTCGCCACCCGATACGTCGCATGGCGCCGGAACCCACCCGCTGCGACGACCGCGTAAAGCCGCACAGCCACTCCCCCTTCACGCATCCGTCCAGGCACCAAAGCGCACGACCCTAGCCCAGGGCGACTGGCCATCGCGAGGGGATTTACGACGCCGGAAGCGCCCGGATACGGGGGTTATCGACACAAAAAGTGCAGTATGTGTGCCATGAGCGACGAGCCGCAGCAGCAGGGCTGGACACCCCGGGACGCGACGGCAGCCGACCCGCCCGACACGGACAAGCGGCACGGCACGGAGACCGGTCCCGACGACACGGACCGGGCCCCCGGGGAGGACGAGACCCCCGAGGCGGACGAGGCACGCGCCGACGACGAGGACAGCAGCGACGACGAGGCGCGCGCCGAAGAGGAAGACGGCGACGACGAGGAACCCGCCACGGGACAGGCCGCCCCCGCGGACGAGGACCCCGACGGCGACGAGGAACCCGGCGGGCCGGCCTCCTCCCCGCACAAGGAACAGGCCGGAGCGACGGCGACCGCCGCGATGAACGCCCGCAAGAACAAGGGCCGCGCATCCCGCCCCAAGCGCACCGGCTGGCGGCGCGCCGTCCCCACCTGGCGCGTCACACTCGGCGCCCTGCTCTTCACCTCACTGCTCGTCATCGGCGGCCTCGTCACCGGCTACCTGCTCGTCGACATCCCGCCCGCCAACGCCGCGGCCACCGCCCAGACCAACGTCTACCTCTACGAGGACGGCACCCACATCGCCCGCGACGGCGACGTCAACCGCGAGAACGTCTCCCTCGACAAGATCCCCCTCCCCGTCCGGCGCGCCGTACTCGCCGCCGAGGACCGCGACTTCTACAGCGCCCCCGCCATCGACCCCATGGCCATGGTGCGCGCCGCCTGGAACACCGTCACCGGCAAGGGCAAACAGTCCGGCTCCACCATCACCCAGCAGTACGTCAAGAACTACTACCTCGGCCAGGAACAGACCATCACCCGCAAGGTGAAGGAGTTCTTCATCGCGATCAAGCTCGGCCGCAACCAGAGCAAGAACGAGATCCTCGAGGGCTACCTCAACACCAGCTACTTCGGCCGCAACGCCTACGGCATCCAGGCCGCCGCGCACGCCTACTACGGCAAGGACGTCGAAGACCTCGACATCGCGCAGGGCGCCTACCTCGCCTCCCTCCTCAACGCCCCCAACGCCTACGACGTCGCCACCTACCCCGAGAACAAGCAGGCGGCGCTCGCCCGCTGGAAGTACGTCCTCGGCGGCATGGTGAAGGAGAAGTGGCTCAGCGCAGCGGACCGGGCGGTCCTGACCTTCCCGACGCCGGAACGGGCGAAGCCCGTCAGCGGACTCTCCGGCCAGGGCGGCTACATCGTCCAGGCCGTGAAGGACTACCTCGCGGCACGCGGCATCCTCGACGAGAAGACACTCGCCACCGGCGGCCACCGGATCACCACCACACTCCAGCGCGGAAAGCAGGACGCACTCTCCGCCGCCGTCGACGAACAGGTGAACTCGGAACTCGACAGCGAACGCGAGGCCGACCGCTACGTCCGCGTCGGCAGCGTCTCCGTCGAACCGGCCACCGGCAAGGTCGTCGCCATGTACGGCGGGATCGACTACACCAAACAGTTCGTCAACAACGCCACCCGCCGCGACTACCAGGTCGGCTCCACCTTCAAACCGTTCGTCATCGCCGCCGCCGTGGAAAACCGCTCCACCACCCAGGACGGCCACCCCATCAACCCCAACACCGTCTACGTCGGCGACAGCAAACGCCCCGTCCAGGGCTGGACCGGCGCACGCTACGCCCCCGAGAACGAGGACGACGTCTCCTACGGCCCCATCCCCGTCCGCAGGGCCGCCGACGAATCCGTCAACGCCGTCTTCGCACAGATGGCGGTCGACGTCGGCCCCGCCCGCGTCATGGACACCGCCATCGCCCTCGGCCTCCCCAGGACCACCCCCGACCTCAGCCCCTCCCCCTCCATCGCCCTCGGCCCCGCCACCGCCAGCGTCCTCGACATGGCAGGCGCGTACGCCACCCTCGCCAACCACGGCAAACACACCGACTACACACTCGTCGAGAGCATCACCAAGAACGGCGCCGAGGTGCCGCTCCCCGAACCGAGCAGCGAACAGGCCGTCACCCGCGAGGCCGCCGACACCACCACCGCCGTCCTGCGCGGCGTCGTCGACGGCGGCACCGGCTCCGCCGCCCAGTCGGCCGGCCGCCCCGCCGCCGGCAAGACCGGCACCGCGGAGGAGGACCGGGCCGCCTGGTTCGCCGGCTACACCCCCGAACTGGCCACCGTCGTCGCCGTCATGGGCCAGAACCCGAAGACCGGCGCCCAGACACCGCTGTACGGGGCGCTGGGCATGTCCCGCATCAACGGCGGCGGCGCCCCCGCCCAGATCTGGGGCCAGTACACGGCCGCCGCCCTCGAAGGCACCCCCGTCCAGGGCTTCGACCTGCGTCTCGCGCCCGGCTCGAACGAGCCGCCGCCGGGACAGCGCGACCCCCGGAGCCCGGAGTCCGGCAACCCCGAAGACCCCTTCCGGCCCCGCGACCCCGGCGAGCAGGCCGGCACCGGCCGCGACGGCGGCCCCTACGGAGTCGGCGGCGCGGGCAGCCGGCCCGGCCTCGGCGAAGGACCCGGCACCGGCCCCGCAGGGCCCCCCGGGCGGATCCCCCGCACACCGACCGGGGCCGGCAGCCCCACCGCACCCGTCACACCCGTCGCACCCGACCCTGCGACACCGCCGGCCGGCCCCACCGGACCGGCCGCCCGGCCCCACTGAACCCGCAGTCAAGGCGGATCCCGCGACCTCGGGGCACCCGGCAGCCCTCAGCGGCTCAGTGCCCCGAGGTCGCCTTGAGACCGACCACCGCGACCAGCAGCAGACACACGAAGAAGATCCGGGCAGCGGTCACCGGCTCGTCCAGCACCAACATGCCGACCACGGCCGCACCGGCCGCACCGATCCCCACCCACACCCCGTAGGCCGTGCCGATCGGCAGTGACTTCGCCGCATACGACAGCAGCAGCATGCTCGCGACGATCCCCGCACCGGTGAACACACTCGGCCACAGCCTGGTGAAACCCTCGGTGAACTTCATACCGATCGACCAGCCCACCTCGAGCAGACCGGCGACAACAAGCAGGACCCAGGCCATGACGGCACCTCCGAGACGCGGAACAACGCGAACAACAACGGGGTGCGTCGTCTTTTCCTACCCGGTACGGCGCGTCTCGTCGGGGTCACTCCAACGTAGCAAAAGACGCCCCCGGGGCAGACGAAAGGGCCGGTGACCTCCGCCACCGGCCCCGACTGCCGCCGCCCCCGGGACAGCCCGCGTACCCGCGCTACAGATACAGCCCCGTCGAATCCTCCGAGCCCTGGAAACGGTCGGCCGCCACCGCGTGCAGATCCCGCTCCCGCATCAACGCGTACGCAACGCCCCGCACCTCGACCTCCGCCCGGTCCTCCGGGTCGTACAGCACCCGGTCCCCGGGCTCCACCGTCCGCACGCTCTGCCCGACCGCGACCACCTCGGCCCAGGACAGACGCCGGCCCACCGCGGCGGTCGCCGGGATGACGATGCCGCCGGTGGAACGCCGCTCACCCTCCGGAATGTCGGTCCTCACCAGCACACGGTCGTGCAGCATCCGGATGGGCAGCTTGTCGTGCTGGGGACTGTGCTCATGACTCTTGGCGCTCACGCGACGAACCTACCTGCCACGGACACCCCCAGGGGTCCCAGGGTCACAAACGGCGCCTGCGCGCCGACACGGCGAGCAGACCCACCAGACCGACCGCCACCAGCGCCACAGGCACCAGCCGCTCCAGCCTCGGCGACCCGTCGTCGGACACGAACTGCGCCTTCACGTCCGAGACGGACCGGTTCACCGCGACGAAAGCACGCCCCGCCGTCCGGTCCACCGTCGAGGCGACCTTGGCCTTCGCGTCACCGATGACCGTCTTCGGGTGCACACGCACACCGATCTCGTCGAGCGTCTCGGCGAGCCGCTCGCGCCTGCGGACGATGTCCGCCTCGATCTGCGCAGGGGTCCTGGCATCCGACACCGCGCTGCCTCCGTGGTCGTGTCCGGTAATCCTTCGTCGACAGTCTGTCAGCTCACCCGCCACCGCACCCGACGGCACCCCCATTACGCTCGACGCCGTACGCCCCGAAGCACACCGAGGAGAACCATGAGCGAGCGACTCCAGCCCGGCGACACCGCCCCCGCCTTCACCCTTCCCGACGCCGACGGCAACGAGGTCTCGCTCGCGGACCACAAGGGCCGCAAGGTGATCGTGTACTTCTACCCCGCCGCGCTCACCCCAGGCTGCACCAAGCAGGCCTGCGACTTCACCGACAACCTCGAACTGCTGGCCGGCGCCGGCTACGACGTCATCGGCGTGTCGCCGGACAAGCCCGAGAAGCTGGCCAAGTTCCGCGAGAAGGAGTCCCTCAAGGTCACGCTCGTCGGCGACCCCTCCAAGGAGGTCCTTGAGGCATACGGCGCATTCGGCGAGAAGAAGCTCTACGGCAAGACGGTGACCGGCGTGATCCGCTCCACCGTCGTCGTCGACGAGGAGGGCAAGGTCGAGCGCGCCCTGTACAACGTCAAGGCCACCGGCCATGTCGCCAAGATCATCAAGGACCTCGACATCTGAGCCGGGGCCTCATCCCCCTTTCCGCCCCCTTTCCGACCGAGCGCACAAATTGTGACCGAAGTCCCATTCGCGTGGGACTTCGGTTTGCGGTTGGCGCGAGGGAGCAGACGATGCTCTTGGAAGAGGAGTCCAGGAAAGGAACAGGTCATGGCGGAAAGCGGCCAGGAACCGAAGGCCGATCCCGCAGCGATCAAACGCCACCCCGTACTCTTCCGCACGATCAAACAGCGGAGGAACCCCAAACTGCGGCGGACCGACATCACGGTCACCGACGAAGCAGCGGTCAAGCGAGCGGTGAAAGCCGCCTCGCTCGGCAACGCCATGGAGTGGTTCGACTTCGGGATCTACAGCTACCTGGCCGTCACGATCGGCCACGTCTTCTTCCCCTCGGAGAACGACACGGTCCAGCTGCTCTCCTCCTTCGCGACCTTCGCCGTCGCCTTCCTCGTTCGCCCGCTCGGCGGCATGGTCTTCGGCCCCCTCGGCGACAAGATCGGCCGCAAGAAGGTGCTCGCCGCGACGATGATCATGATGGCGATCGGCACGGGCGCCATCGGCCTGATCCCCTCGTACGCCACCATCGGATTCTGGGCGCCCGTCCTGCTGATCCTCTTCCGCCTCGTACAGGGCTTCTCCACCGGCGGCGAATACGGCGGCGCGTCCACCTTCATCGCCGAGTACGCCCCCGACAAACGACGCGGCTTCTTCGGCAGCTTCCTCGAACTCGGCACGCTCGCCGGCTACGTCGGCGCGGCCGGGCTGGTCACGCTGCTCACCGCATGGCTCGGCAGCGACGCCATGGAGGCCTGGGGCTGGCGGCTGCCCTTCCTCGTCGCCGCACCACTGGGCCTCGTCGGTGTCTACCTGCGGCTGAAGCTCGACGAGACCCCGGCCTTCCAGAAGCTCGAAGCGGAGTCCGCGCACGCCTCCGAGGCGGCCGACACCGTCGAGACGACGGCCAAGGGCGACCTCGCCGACATCTTCCGCAAGTACTGGCCGACGCTGATCCTGTGCATCGCCCTCGTCGGCGCGTACAACATCACCGACTACATGCTGCTGTCGTACATGCCGACGTACCTGTCCGACGAACTCGGCTACAGCGAGACGCACGGCCTGCTCATCCTGATCGGCGTCATGGTCTTCCTGATGGCGATCATCAACCAGGTGGGCCGCCTGAACGACCGCTTCGGCCGCAAACCCCTGCTCATGGCGGGCATGCTCGGCTTCCTCTTCCTGTCGGCACCCGCGTTCCTGCTGATCGGCCAGGGAAGTGTCCCGGCGATGGCCACGGGCATGCTGATGCTGGGCCTGTCCCTGGTCTGCCTCCTCGGCACGATGTCCGCGGCCCTGCCGGCGCTCTTCCCCACCCACGTCCGGTACGGCTCCCTCTCCGTCGGCTACAACCTCTCCGCGTCCCTCTTCGGCGGCACCACCCCCCTGGTGATCACGGCCCTGATCAGCCTGACGGGCAGCAACCTGATGCCGGCGTACTACGCCATGGCGGCGGCCCTGGTCGGTGTGATCGCGGTGGCGTGCATGAAGGAGACGGCCCAGCAGCCCCTGGACGGCTCGCCCCCGTCGGTGAGCACGAAGGAGGAGGCCGCCGACATGGTCCTGGCGGCGGCCCCGGAGCCGAAGTTCTGACCGGTTCGCAAGGAACGGCCCGCCCCCGGCAATCGGGGCGGGCTGTTCCGTTTATCGGCAGTAACTGTCCGATAAACGGTTCGTTACTCCGTACGGGACCGCGAACACGCGGCCGGGACGGAGGGGACGATGCCGGCGAGTCCGTACACCCGGGAGCGCCTGACCGAGGCGGCGAGATCGTCACGGACACTGAGCGAGGCGCTGATGAGGCTGGGGGTGGATCCGAAGAGCCCGACGCGGCGCTACGTCCTCGGGCGCATGCGGCGGATGAACGTAGACACATCGCACTTCGCGCGGGAGGGCGTCCGGTGGACCAAGGAGGTTCTGGAGCCCGCAGTCGCCGCGTCAACGACTATGTGCGAAGTGCTGAGGCGGCTCGGCCTCGAAGTGGTGGGCGGCCATCACACGCACATCAGCCACCGTGTCAGAGCCCTCGGCATCGACACGTCACACTTCACCCGACCCGATCGCGCAGGAGAAAGCCGATCGCGCCGGACTCCACAGACACTGCTCTCCGTCCAGGATCCCGTCGACGCACGCCGTGTTCCGGGCGAGCGCCTGCGACGGGCGATGGTTGCGCTCGGAGTCCTTGAACGCTGCGCGCTCTGCGGCACCGAGCCTCTGTGGCGAGGGCGCCCCCTGCCACTGGAAGTGGATCACGTGAACGGGGACTGGCGGAACAACAGGCTGGAGAACCTTCGCCTCTTGTGTCCGAACTGCCACTCGGCGACCGACACCTATCGGGGCAGGGCGAAGGCCCGACGGAGCACCACCCCACGCGCCGGAGCGGAAGCATGAGCGGGGCTCATCGTTACACGCGCGAGGTGCTCGCCGAGGCAGCCGGGACCTGCGCCGACATCGACCAGGTGATCGCCTTCCTCGGCACGCAGCCGTACAAGAACCTGCAGCGCCATCTGCTCAGGCGTTTCGCGTACTACGGCATCGACGTGTCGCACTTCCCACGACCGCGTCGCGGGCCTCACGGGGCCCTGCACGCCCCCGGACCCGAGGAGATGCGGGCCGCCGTCGCCGAGTCGACCTCTGTCGCTGGTGCGCTGCGTGTCCTGCAACGCCCCGACAACACCAGGCTGCGTGCCCTGTTCCATCGGTTGGTCGACGAGTACGAAATCGACACCTCGCACTTCCTCGGGCAGGCACATCAGAGAGCCAAACCGAGCAAGGCGGCCAAGTCGGCGGAAGAGTTACTGGTCAAGCGTCACGTGGGGCGTCGCACGAAGACCGCTCTGCTGCGTCGTGCCCTGCACGAGATCGACGTTCCCGAGTTGTGCGACGAGTGCGGGACCGGCCCCGTGTGGTTCGGTCGGCCGATGACGCTGGAGGTCGATCACATCAACGGCGACCACAGCGACGACCGGCGGGAGAACCTGCGGCTACTGTGCCCCAACTGCCATGCCGTCACCAGCACTTGGTGCCGAGGTGGGCGGGGGCGAACACGGTAGGCAGGTTCGGCTCAACGACGCGGGCCCTGCCCAGTACAGTAGTGGCGCGGTGCACGCGCCCGTACGCCAAGGGCTGAGCGGCGATCTTTAGGTGGTCGTGTTTGTCGGTTCGAATCCGACCGGGCGCACTGGTTGCGAGGGCCCGGTTTCGCGAGGTCGCGATCCGGGCCCTCGTCGTGCGCCGGCTCAGCCCAGCAGTTCCTTCACCACCGGCACCAGCGCCCGGAACGCCTTGCCGCGGTGGCTGATCGCGTTCTTCTCGTCCGGGGTCAGTTCCGCGCAGGTACGGCTTTCGCCCTCCGGCTGGAGGATCGGGTCGTAGCCGAAGCCGTTCGTGCCGTGCGGGGAGCGGCGGAGGGTGCCCCGGAGGCGGCCTTCCACGACGCGTTCCGTGCCGTCGGGGAGGGCGAGGGCGGCGGCGCAGGCGAAGTGGGCGCCGCGGTGGGGGGTGTCGATGTCGAGGAGTTGCGCGAGGAGCAGTTCGAGGTTCGCCTGATCGTCGCCGTGGCGGCCGGACCACCTCGCGGAGAAGATGCCGGGCGCGCCGCCGAGGACGTCGACGCAGAGGCCGGAGTCGTCGGCGACGGCGGGCAGGCCGGTGGCCTTGGCGAGGGCGTGCGCCTTGAGGAGGGCGTTCTCGGCGAAGGTGACGCCGGTCTCCTTGACGTCCGGGATCTCCGGGTAGGCGTCCGCGCCGACGAGTTCGTGGGTGATGCCCGCGTCGGCGAGGATGGCCCTGAGTTCGGTGATCTTTCCGGCGTTGCGTGTGGCGAGGATCAGTCGGGTCATGTCCCGATTATCGGGGTCACCCGGGGGTGCAGACCTTGCCGATCTCGGTGGCCGCGTCGGTGACGGGGGTGATGTCGGGGGTGGCGTCGCCGTTCTCTATGGACTTGCGGACGTTGTCGACGCCGGTGCCGAGGTCGTCGACGGCCTTGGTGAGGTCGGCGTTGTCGGTCTTGTCGCCGAGGCTGTCGAGTTCGCGGTCTATGTCGTCGAGTGCCTCGCGGGCCTTGGTGGGGTCCTCGGTGGCGCTGGAGACGGCTTCTTGGAGCTTGTTGACGCTGGTGGCGATGGCGTCGGCCGTCTCGACGCAGTCGAGTGCCTTGTCGAGGGCGCTGCAGCCGGTGGCTGCGGGCACGATGAGGGCAGCGGCGGCGATGGTGAGTGCGATGCGGCGGCGCGCAGACATTCTGACGGTCCTCCCGGATACGGACGGGCGCACGGTTCGGCCCG
>NZ_JBSGZJ010000196.1:0-12362 GCF_053610925.1 Streptomyces sp. NPDC054847
ATAGAGGGCTTGTGCTCGACATGTGAACTGGTGTGTGATCACGCAGCTACTTTGTGGATCACTGGGGTGGGAGTTTCGCATGCGCTCCGCGCGCTCGATCGCCGTTTCCGTTGTCGCGGTTCTGGCAGTGCTGATTGCCGGTGAACAGTCGGCCATGGCTTTGCAGACCAATGCTCAGCCGTTGCCCAGTGACCTGCCCGACCAGAGGTGGGGGAGCGCGGACGGCCTCTCGCACTCGGCGGGAACGGACGGAACGGACGCCACTGCGAGTGGCGGCCGTGACGGCGCGCTGAAGGCGCCTGGTCAACTGCCCCCGGAGGCGGCACCCGTCGTCCAGGAACTGGACGCTCGGAGCCGGCTTCCCGAACCTGGCCCTGCGACAGAGGTCACGCCGCCGCCCTCACCGCGCACCGGTGCGGGTTTCGATCCGAAGAGCAGCAAGGAGCTGACGGGCGAGCGGCAGGAGCGGCAGCGCACCTACCGGAACACGGACGGCACGCACACCACCCGCTTCTATGCCGAGCCGGTCAATTTCCGCGACCCCAAGGGCGTGTGGCGGGAGATCGACACCACGCTCGTCCCGGAGCCCCAGGCCGGGGCGCGAACCATGAACACGAGCCTCCCGGACTGGACGCCCGCCTCCACCGCGGCCGAGATCAGCCTGGCCGCCGACGCCGACGCGGCCTCACTTGTCCGGATGGGTCTGGGTGAAGGGTTGTCGGTCGGCTACGGCGTGGAGGACGCGGCGCCTTCGACCGGAAAGGCAGACGGTAGCGAGATCGTCTATGAGACCGTCCGGGAGGCTGCTGACATCGAGCTGATCGCGGGCAGCGACTCCGTCAAGGAAACCATCGTCCTGCACGACAGGAGTGCTCCCACAGAGTGGCGGTTCCCCCTGCACCTCGAGGGCCTGTCAGCGAGCCTCTCCGGACAGGGAAGTGTGGTCTTCACCGATGCTCAAGGCGTGCAGAAGGCCTGGATGCCGGCGGGCTGGATGGAGGACTCCAACTTGGTTCCTCACGCGAACCAGGGTGAGATCTCCTCAGGTGTGACCTACCGCCTCGAAGGCAGTGGTGATCAGCAAGTCCTCGTAGTGACGCTCGACAAGGAGTGGCTCTCGGCCCCGGAACGCGTCTTCCCCGTGAAGGTCGACCCGTCACTGCAGCAGATCGACGCCACCTCCGGCACCTACGTCCAGCATCCCTACAACCAGAACTTCTCCAGCGACACGATCCTCAAAGTCGGCACCTATGACGCGGGCAGCCACAAGGCTGCCGCGTTTCTACGGTTCACCGGGCTCGAGACGACACTCAAGAACGCGTGGGTGATAGGCGCGAACCTGGCGCTGTACAACACCTGGTCCTACTCGTGCACGGCGCGGCCGGTGACAGTGCACCCGATCACGTCGAACTGGTCCGAGTCGACGACGACCAGCTACCCGGGCCCCGCGACCGGTTCTTCGCTCGCTTCGAAGAGCTTCGCCCACGGCTGGCGCCCCTCCGGATCATCGACCTGGTCATGTGCTCCCAAGTGGGAGACGATGAGCCTCGGTTCGGCCGGACGCAAGCTGGTCGACGACTGGACGCACGGCAGACAGAAGAACTACGGACTCGCGGTCAAGGCGTCCACCACTGATTCCTACGGCTGGAAGCAGTTCGGCTCGGACGACTACCCCGGTGGCAAGCCGAGCCTCGACGTGACGTGGACCAAGTACGGAGCCACCTACACGCTGGGCGACTTCACCGCACCAGTGACGGCCACCACGCAGGGAATCCAGAAGGTCACTCTCACCAATCAGGGGCAGGAGACCTGGCCGCAGGGCGGCAAGTACAAGCTGCGCTACAAGCTCTACGACGCGCAGAACAAGGAAATCACCGACTCCAGCAAGATCGTGTACACGGAGATGCCGCAGGACGTCTCACCGGGCGAAACCGTGACGGTGGACGCGAAGATCGCGCCGCTCACCGCCGGCACGTACACGGTGGTGTGGACCATGACCGACTTGGGAGTCAGTCTCTTCCTCGACGCGGGCGTGCCCGGCGCGGGCGTCAAGCTCTCGGCGGTGAACATCCCTCCCGTACTGACCGGCCTCGCCCCTGCGAGTGGCGGTGTGGTGGACTCGCTGACTCCGACATTGTGGGCTCAGGGCAAGGACGACGACCGCTACCCGAAGGGCACGCTGGAATACACCTTCGAGGTATGCGAGATCGAGGGCAGCAACACCCGCAAGAACTGCCGGTCCGGTACACGCGGCACTCAGCGCCAGTGGGCGGTCCCGTCGGGCTGGCTGTCCTGGGGCAAGACATATGCCTGGTACGCCTACGTCTACGACGGCGACGCCACGTCCGCCCGGACTTCGGCGAGCCGTCTGACCACGCAGGTTCCGCAGCCCGCGGTGACCGCGCATCTCGGCGGAGCCGACGGCACCGGAGAGATCGGTGCGCGGGCAGGCAACTACGTCACCACCGCGACGGATGCCGCGCTGACGACCGTTGGTCCCGAGCTGTCGGTGACCCGCACGTACAACTCTCTGGACCCGCGCGAGAGCGGTGCCTTCGGGGCAGGCTGGTCGACGCGTTGGGACATGCGACTGCATGACGAGCCGCTGACGAGAACGATCCTGATCACCCAGGCGGACGGCTCACAGGTCCGCTTCGGACGCAACGCCGACGGAAGCTTCGCCGCCGCCTCGGGCGACACCAAGACCCTGGTCACTGAGGCCGGAGGCTGGGCGCTGCGCGACCGGTCCGGCACCACGCATCACTTCGCGACGGACGGCCGCCTCGTCTCGATCGTCGACGGTGCGGGCCGCACCCAAGAACTCACCTACGCTCCTGACAACGGCCCCCTGACCGCCGTCACCGACCAGCTGTCCGGCCGAGTCCTGACGTTCACCTGGGCCGGCGAGCACGTGACGAAGGTGACCACGAGCCCCATAGGGACCAACACCCCAGGCGTGTCATGGACGTACGCGTACACCGGCGACCAGCTCACCAAGGTGTGCCCGCCCGACTCGACGACGAACTGCACGACATACACCTACGAAGACGGCTCGCTCTACCGCTCGATGGTCCTCGACGCGGGCCCGGTCTCCTACTGGCGTCTGGGTGAGCAGGACGGCTCGGTGGCCGGCAGCGAAGTTCCCTCACGTACTGGCCTGAACGACGGCATTCACCGTGACGTAGCGCTCGGCCAGCCGTCCGCGATCGCCGGAACCAGCGACAAGTCCGGGGGTTTCGACGGCACCAACTCCTACGTCGAACTCCCAGAAGGTGAGGTGGAAGCCTCTACGTTCCTGGCCGTCGAACTGTGGTTCAAGACGACCAGGCCCGGCGTGCTCGTCGCCTTTCAGGGCGGACGGCTCAACGAAGGCAAGCCCCAGTACTGGAGTCCCCTGGCGATCACGTCCGACGGCAAGCTGCGCGGCCAGTTCGAGATCACCGGCCAGACGGTGACTCCCATGACGTCGACAGCCACGGTCACCGACGACCAGTGGCACCACGCCGTTCTCAGCGGCGCGGGAACGACTCAGGCGCTGTACCTCGACGGGGTCAAGGTCGGCTCGCTGACCGGTCCGATCAACCATTACGACAAGAGCCACACGTATCTGGGTGCGGGATGGTCGAGTCCGGCCTGGGACGGGATGGCGGCAGGCGTCCGCTACTTCACCGGCCAGCTGGACGAAGCGGCGATCTACCACCGCCCGCTCGATGAGGCGACCGTGGCGGCGCACTACGCGGCCCGTGGGACCAGTGCCCGGATGACCAAGGTCACTCTGCCGTCGGGCAGAGTGCACGCCACCGCCGCCTATGACCAGCGGAGCGGCCGGCTCACGGAATACACCGACGCCAACGGCGGCGCGTGGAAGGTTTCGGCTCCGGTCTACTCCGCCGGTTCGGCCGCATATGCCGACGCGGTGCGTGCCTCAGGACCGGAGGGCTACTGGCGACTGGGAGAGCGCAGTGGCGCCCGTGCGGCCAGCGGGATCGACGACGGCACAGACGCCTCCTACGGAGACGGGGCGGACCTCGGCGCCGTCGGTGCGTTCGCCGACGGCGACAACACAGCCGTGGCCTTCGACGGGACAGCGGACTCCTACGTCGAGCTGCCGGGAGACGTGCCGTCCGGCACGACGGAACTCGCCGTGGAGATGTGGTTCCGAACGGCCAAGTCCGGCGTCCTCCTCGGCCTTCAGAACGCGCCCCTGGGCCAGACACCGTCCAGCTGGCACCCGGTACTGAACATCGATGAGGACGGGAAGCTGCGGGGTGGCCTGCGCTTCGCGACAGGAAATGCCCAGCCGATAGTCTCCGGCCAGTCCGTGACCGACAACGAATGGCACCACGTCGTGCTCACCGGCTCAGGGGCGACCCAGACCCTGTACCTCGACGGCATGCCCCTCGGCAGCCGCACGGGCACCCTCGGCAAGTCCGGGCTCACCCACTCCTATCTCGGCGCCGGCTACGCCAGCGCAGGATGGACGGGCATTGCAGCCTCTGGGACCTACTGGTTCACCGGGCAGATCGACGAGCCCGCCGTCTACGCGAAGTCCCTCAGCGCCGCGACGGTGGCAGCGCACTACAAGGCCCGAAACGGACTCGTCGCGGGTGACGGGCCCCACTACCGCGGCGAGATCACCGGTGACGCTCCCGCCGCATACTGGCGACTGGACGAAACCTCCGGAACCACGGCCCGCAGCGAAGTCACCGCCACCAACAGCAACGGCACCTACAACGGCACGACACTCGGTGCGACCGGAGTCTTCGGCACCGGAGACGGCAGCGCAGCGCGCTTCAGCGGCACCAGCAGCATCCGGGTCCCCAGCGGAAGCCTCAGCGGCGACACGAGCCTGTCGGTGGAACTCTGGTTCCGCACGGCCAAGCCGAGCGGCGTACTCCTGGCATTCCAGGACGCGCCCCTCGGCCAGAAGCCGACATCCTGGCGGCCGGCCCTCAACATCGATGCGGGCGGCAAGCTGCGCGGCGAGTTCTACCCGTCCACAAATCCAGGGGCGACACCCATCACCTCGCCCCAGCCGGTGACCGACAACCAGTGGCACCACGTGGTACTCAGCGGCGACAGCACCACGCAGTCTCTCTACCTCGACGGTGCGAAGATCGGTTCACTCACCGGGCCCATCAGTGATCAGGCCCGTGAGTACACCTACCTCGGTGCCGGCTTCGGTTCCTCCGGCTGGATGGGCCTTGCCGA
The DNA here is from genome assembly GCF_053610925.1 of Streptomyces sp. NPDC054847. NCBI lineage: Bacteria > Bacillati > Actinomycetota > Actinomycetes > Kitasatosporales > Streptomycetaceae > Streptomyces > Streptomyces sp. NPDC054847. The sequence goes on from NZ_JBSGZJ010000196.1 coordinate 5,212, forward strand.
GGGCACCTATTACTTCAGCGGTGACCTCGACGAAGCCGCCTTCTACAACCACACCTTGACCGAGGACCAGGTCGCCGACCATTTCCAGGCTCGTGAGCGCTCCGGCCTCTCCGCCCTGGGCGCGACGATCACGGTCACGGACCCCAACAACAAACCTGTCCGCACGAGCTACGACGCACTGCGAGGCATGCGACCTACCCGCGTCAGGGATGCAGACGGTTACGAAACCGCCTTCGCCTATGACACCGGCGGCTTCGTGCACACCGTGACCGACGCCAACGGGCACGTCACGATCACCGGTCATGACGAACGCGGCAACGCGGTCACCACGACGACATGCCGGGACGCCGACTCATGCTGGACCTCGTTCACCAGCTATTTCGAGAACGAGACCGACGAACTGGATCCCCGTAACGACAAGCCGGTTGAGATGCGGGACGCTCGCTCGACAAGCCCGCAGGACAGCCGCTACCGGACCGCTCAGACCTACACGGCTCTCGGCCTTCCCGACACCACGACCCTGCCCGACGGCCGCGTGACGGACCTCGCCTACACGAACGGCACCGAACCTGCGGCGGACGGTGGGACCGCACCTGCCGGCCTGGTGGCATCCGAAACCACGCCCGCCGGCGCGGTCACCACCTACACCTACTTCGCCAATGGCGATCTGGCCGAGTCCAAGGCACCGTCCGGGCTGGTCACCAAGTACACCTACGACGGGCTGGGCCGGAAGACCGGCGAAACCCAGATATCCGACACCTTCACCTCCGGCGTCACCACCGCGTTCACCCACGATGCGCAGTCGCGGATCGTCACCGAAACCGGCGCGGGTGTGAAGAACGAGATCACCGGCCTTACCCACACCGCCAAGGTCAGTCGCACCTTCGATGCCGACGGCAACCTCCTGACGGAGAAGACCGAGGACACGACAGGCGGCGACACCGCGCGCAGTACCTCGTACCACTACAACGACTACGGCCTGAACGACTCAGTGGCCGACGCGGAAGGAGGCACCACCACCTTCCTCCATGACGCCTTCGGCCGGGTGACGAGTGAAACCGACCCGGCAGGCCGGACCTACGCCCACTCCTACACGGCCCGCGGTCAGCACGCGGAGACGGTCCTGAAGGGCTGGACCGGCCACCCGGAGGGCGGCACCCGCGACCTGGTCGTGGAATCCAACGCCTACGACCCCGCCGGGCGCCTCGCCTCCAGCACCGATGCGCTGGGAGCAACCACCGCGTACACCTACTTCGACGACGGCTTGCCGGCCACCGAAATCGCGAAGGCGGTCACCCGTTCCGACGGGACCCGCCACGACATCGTCCAGGTGTCCAACGCCTACGACGGTGCGGGGAACCTCATCCGCCGGACGACCGGCGGAGGGGCGACGACCGTCGAGTTCCAGGTCGATGCCACGGGGCGGACGACGCGCGAGGTCCTGGACCCCTCCGGACTCAACCGTGTCACCACCTACGGCTATGACAGGGACGACCGCGTCACCGAACAGGCATCCCCGGTGGACACCAGTGGAAAGCAGCTGACCGTCACCACGGAGTACGACGCTGCCGGCAACCCGAAGAAGGACACCCTCACCGACGGCACGTCGACCCACATCACCACCCGCTCCTTCGACCAGCGCGGCCTGCTCCAGTCGGAAGTCAGCCCGCGCGGCAACGTCAGCGGCGCCGCCAGCTCTGCTCACACGACGTCGTACCACTACGACGCACTCGGCAGGCTCGTGAAGTCGATCGCTCCGCCCGTTCCCGTCGAGGCGCAGGGCATCCTGCCCGCCACGGTTCGGCCGCAGACCGTCACCGGCTACAACACCTTCGGTGAGCCCACCGAGACGCGGGACGCACAAGGCGCGGTCATGCGCACGACGCACGACACGCTCGGCCGCCCCACGGCTGTCACCCTGCCCGCCTACACCCCGCCCGGCGGGACGACCATCACCGATGCCACCAGCCGAACGACGTACGACACGGCAGGGCGCGTCGCTTCGACGACTGATCCGCTGGGCCGCACCACCAGCTACGGCTACGACCAGCTCGACAACCTCGTCCGCCGCGTCGACCCCGAATCGGGAACGGCATCCCTCGACCAGCCTTCCGGCCTGGACGAGCCGTCGAGTCTGGACGCCGGCGGCGGCGTAAGCCTCTACGCCTGGACCCCGACCGGCCTCCAGCTCGCAGCCGTTGACCCGACCGGTGCCCGGACCGAGGCCACCTACGACGAACTCGGCCGCCAGCTCACGGCCACCACCGTCGAGCGCCGCCCAACGCTTCAGAACCTCACCAGCCGCTACACCTGGGACGACGCCGACAACCAGACCATCTCCACCACACCCGTCGGCCACACCACCAGCGCCACGTACAACGCGGCCGGCGAGACCGTGTCCGTCAGCGATGCCTACGGCACCACCCGCTTCGCCTACGACCGGCTCGGCCGCCAGATCGAGACCACAGACGCCACCGGCCGTACATCCCGGACGACATACGACGCGCTGGGCAACGCAACCGCCCTGACCGACTACGGCACGGGCGCCACCGTCCTGCGCAGGTCGCAGGCCACCTTCGACGCCGATGGCAACGCCACTACGACGACCTCTCCGCAGGGCGCGTACGTCGAGCGCACCTACGACGCGCTCGGCCGGGTCACCAAGCAGTCCGAGAAGACCACCGACACCACGTCGACCGTCCTGTCCTTCGGCTACGACGCGACCGGCAACCGCACCCGCCTCACCGACGGCAAGGGCAACATCACCCTCTACACCTTCACCCCCTGGGGCCTGCCCGAATCCACCGTCGAACCTGCCACCGCCGCCCACCCGGCGGAAAGCGACCGAACCTGGACCACCGTCTACGACGCAGCCGGCCAAGCCGTCACCGACCACCTGCCGGGCGGAGTCCGAAGAGACCGCAGCTACGACAACCTCGGCCGACTCGTCCAAGAGACCGGCACCGGAGCCGAAGCCCAGACCGTCACCCGCACCCTCGGCTACGACCTCGCCGGACGACTCGTCACCGTCGGCACGGCAAGCATCCTGGACCAGAACACCTACACCTACAACGACCGCGGCCAGCTCCTGACCGCAGGCGGACCCGGCGGCGACGTGAGCTACGCCTACGACGCCGACGGAAACATGACCGACCGCTGGCACAAGGACGTCCAGACATACTTCGGGTACGACGCTGCCGGCCGACTCGACTGGACCAGCGACTCCCTCACCGGAACCCACACCTGGGTCGACTTCGACGAAGCCGGCCGACCACGCCTCGAGCAGTACGCCAAGCCGCTCGCCGACGGGACCTGGCAGGTCGGAGCCAAGCGCGAGTACGCGTACGACGACCTCGGACGGCTGACCACGGACAAGGTCACCGCCAACGACACCGGCGCAACCGTGACCTCCCTTGCCTACGGCTACGACCTCGACGACCGACTGACCAGCAAGACCACCACCGGCGTCGCCGGGGCAGGGGAGAACACCTACACCTACGACGACGCCGGCCGACTCTCTTCCTGGACCAACGGGACAACGACGACACCCTACGAGTGGGACGAAGCCGGAAACCGCACCAAGGCAGGCGCGGCGACAGCGACGTACGACGCCCGCAACCGCCTTATGACGGACGGCACATCCACGTACTCCTACACCGCGCGCGGCACCCTGGCCGCCGTCACCCCGGGCGGCGGAACTCCCCGCACACTGACCTTCGACGCCTTCGAGCGCAAGATCACTGACGGATCCACCACCTACGCCTACGACTCCCTGGACCGCGTCGCCGCACACGGCACCACACCGTTCGCCTACGACGGAGGCTCCAACCAGCTGATCAGCGACGGCAGCTCGTATTACGCCCGCACCCCGGACGGCGTGCTCCTTGCCAGCAGTCAGGGCGGAACACCTCAGTACTCCATCACCGACCGCCACACCGACCTCGTCGCGGGTCTGTCCGCGGACGGCACCGCCGTCACCAGCTCCACCACCTACGATCCCTTCGGCAAGGAAACCGCCACCAACGGCTCGACGCCGGCCATCGGCTACCAGTCCGGCTGGACCGACCCCACCAGTGGCGACGTCAACATGGCTGCCCGCTGGTACCAGCCCGGCACCGGTGCCTTCACCTCCCGCGACACCTGGCTCCTCGAACCAAGCCCCGCCGCACAGGCCAACCGTCACACATACGCCAACTCCGACCCTGTCAACGGAATCGACCCCAGCGGCCACAATCGCATCTGCGCCTGCGCCGGGGGTGGCTTCTTCCTCAGAAACGGCGGCGGCGTAAGAGTCGGCGGCGGCAGCCGCGGCGCGAAGCCGAAGCCGAAGCCGAAGAAGAAGGCCTCTACCCGGTACCGCGACCCCCGTTCGGACCTGTGCAACAGCAGCCGATGCGGTGCCGGCCGTACCCGTCCCTCACGGCCGTCGAAGAGTCCGTCGCAGACCGGCCCTGTGCGGACCACGCCCCGCACCAACACTGGCCGTCCAGGCTCCGGCGGCCGCTGCACGTACGGCTGCACAACTCGCAGCGGCGGCACTCGCAGTGGCGGAACGAAGTCCACCTACGGCGGATCTTCGCGCGGCACCACCCCGACCCGGCCGCCGGCCCACCGCCCCCCGCAGAACCCGAACCGCGGCCCCAACCCCAAGCCTGCACCGACTCGGCCGGCGCTGCCCCAACCGCGCGTAGATACCGCTGCTCTCGAGCAGGCCGGGCTGCGGGAGGCTGCTATTAGTAATATGCAGGAGCTCATTTCAGATCTACTTGACGCTGCAGTTTCCTACGTTCCGGAAGAGTTGGTGGATGCTCCCCATTCCACGGATAACGGCCGGAGGGATGGAGACTGTCGAGTGAATGGTGCAGGGTGGCACAGATACGGGGATTTGGATGCTGTCAATGGTGACCGGGCCACTGGCGCGTATGCCTGCCTAGACCAGGAATTCCTGGGGCGAAAGCCGGGAACAGAAGTGGTTTCAAGTATTAGGCCCCCTGGCTACGATTGGGCCGGCCGCTACGCTGGCTATCTGGGGTTGGATGCGCCCCGGTCCATCAATAACTGCCATCTGCTTGGTGCTGACCTGAGCGGTGACGGAAAGGACTTGAGGAATCTTGCGACGTGCTCTCGGGCCGCCAATACGCATGTGAGCGAGGCAAACGGGCAAATCGAGCATAATATGTACTTCTTTGAGGCGCAGGTGCGTGAGGCTGTGAACGAGGGGCAGGTGGTCATGTACACCGTTAATCCACGCTATGACGGGCCGAGGACCGTGCCCGTCTCATTCGAAATGCGAGCAAGGGGGGTGCATCCTGACGGCAGTCTGGGTATCAACTTTGATGAGGTTGTCCCGAACTCGCTGAAGAGTAAGAGATTCAATCAGTGGAGGAATTTGGGGGTGGTGACGCATAATGGTGTGCCGCAACCTGTAGGGGGTATGAAGTGACGCATCAATCGCATGGCAGGAACTCGATTGTCGCATTGGAACGCATTCTGCCCCCCGAAGCCGGCGCTGACGAAGGTGTCGACTGGGAGGCTCTCTCCCGCGCGTGGGAACTCCGTTTTCCCTCTGACTACGTGGCGTTCATGGGAATCTACGGAGCCGGCGGGATCAGCGATTCCCTCGAAGTGCTACGTCCTGAGCGTTTCGATCGGGATGACGTCGATGCCATGGTGGAAGAAACCGCCAACGCTCGTGATCAGTGGGTGCCGGGTGCAACGGTGAGCGGCTCCGACGGTGATCCGGGCACCGGGGGAGCCGTGGTCGCTTGGGGAGTGACGACCGCGGGCGACGTGATCTGCTGGGTGACGTCCGACCCCGACCCCGACCGGTGGCCGGTCGCGGTGCTGAGACCGAGCCTGGTCGCTCCATGGGTCTTGTATCCAGTCGGCATGGCCGAGTTCCTTCGCCGACTGATCATCGGTGCATTCGATGCCTGCCCGGTCAGCGACGCGACCCTGTGGAATGCGGGCACGGGGCGGTTCCTGCACTGGCGCGAGAGGCAGCGACGGCTGGAGGAGGGCATCGACCCATGGACGGGCGAGCCCGACCCCTATGCGGGCATCGGTTTCGACGACTGACCGTCCCCCGTTCCACGTTGGTCCGAGAGTGCGCGCTGCTACGACTGCGCGCCGTGTCAGTGCCGTGCCGTACGGTCCCATCGTGATCTCGCGACCAACAGGCCGCGCTCAGAGCCCCTATGAAGCTGAGTTCCTGCCACGGTTGCAGATGAACTTGCGGGTGGCGGAAGCGCCGTGACCGAGCCGGTGACAAGTTCGGAGGGCAGCCCGTGTGGCCGGAGGAGCCCGCATGGCCGGTGATCCGCAGACCGGGGAGCCGCTGGTGTTCATCGGCCAGTTCCGGGTGCCAGGGGACGAAGTGCGCCTGGCGTACCGTCGCCGACTAGGGCGAGGAAGCCGATGATCCGTCCTTCCTCAACTTCGGCTACGGCAGCGGAGTCTTCATCAGCCCCGACCACCGTGAAGGTCGCTTCCTGGGCGATTGCGGCTGACCAGGCTCCGGCGTGGCGGGGCGGATCACGGGACGTTGCCCGCACTACGGGGTCCGACCAGGAGGTTGGTCGTCGCCTTGTCGTCGAGATTGGCGAATGCAGCGCCAACGGTCGGGGTTGGGGAACTCGCCGACTCGTTACCAGGCACAGCCGTCCGCGAGGTCAAGGAAGAGACGTGGCCCGGCAGTTGCCGAAGCATCGACCTGGGGCGATTTCGGGCTGCTGGAGTGTAGCGGGCTGATGGCTGGTCAGGAGCGGTCTTGCGGAGGCTGCCCTTGACCTGGTCGGTCCGGATGCCGACCTGGTCCGACGAACAGCACTTCCCCGCCCTCGGTCTCTTCCTCCCTTGCGACCTGGACCCGGACTGGTGGAAGGTTGTCACGATGGTCCATGAAGAGGGCTGCGAGACCTTTGACGGCCCGTTCTCGGCCTTGGCCCTCGCAGGTGCCCCGGCGCCGTACGTGACGGACTGCTGCGAGACGATCGAGCGAGTGGCAGCCTGATCGGTCACGCCGTGTCGACTCGTGCAAATGGAGGCTCTCTGAGTGCCTGGAATGAGTGGGCCCGCAGAGGAATCCACCTCCGAACTATCGCCAGTACGCCTAAGACTGCGCCCCCTGCCCTGGCCTATGTGGCCGGGGC
>NZ_JBSGZJ010000197.1:0-12274 GCF_053610925.1 Streptomyces sp. NPDC054847
GGCCTGTTCCGTTCCGAGCTGACGCTCACCTTCCGCCGCTGGCGCAGCCTGGCCCTGCTGGGGGTGCTGGCCGCTGTGCCGGTGCTCATCGGCGTCGCCGTGAAGATCGAGACGAGCGACGGCGGCGCGGTGGGCGGCGGGGGTGCCCCCGACGGCGGCGCCGGGGTCGCCTTCGTCTCGCAGATCACCAACAACGGGCTGTTCCTGGTCTTCGCCGCCCTGGCGGCGACCCTGCCGTTCTTCCTGCCGATGGCGGTCGGGGTCGTCGCCGGAGACGCGGTCGCGGGCGAGGCGAGCGCCGGCACCCTGCGCTACCTGCTGGTGGCGCCCGCCGGACGGGCCCGGCTGCTGCTCGTCAAGTTCGCCGCCGTCATGGCCTTCTGCCTGGTGGCCACGCTGACGGTGGCTCTGTCGGCGCTCGCGGTGGGGCTGTTGCTCTTCCCGGCCGGTGATGTCACGACCATCTCGGGCGTTCCCGTCCCGTTCACGGAGGGGCTGTGGCGGGCCGTGCTGATCGCGGCGGTCGTCGCGGGATCACTGGTGGGACTGGCCGCGATCGGCCTGTTCGTGTCGACGCTGACGAGCAGCGGCATCGCGGCGATGGCGACCACGGTGGGGCTGCTGATCACCGTGCAGATCCTTCAGTCGGTCCCGCAACTGGAAGCCGTCCACCCGTATCTCTTCACTCACCACTGGATGTCCTTCGCGGACCTGATGCGCGAACCGTTCCTGTGGGACGGGGTGCTGCGGAACCTGGGCCTTCAGGCGGTGTACGCGGCGGTGTTCGGCTCGGCGGCGTGGGCCCGTTTCACCTCGAGGGACATCACGTCCTGAGCCCGGCACGCCCCGGACCGTACGACGACCGCATGCGCGTGCCCCCGGAATCAGGAGGCACGCGCATGCGGCAGGCCGCTGGTGACGGCCCGCCGGCGGCGGGTCAGAAGGTCAGTTTCCAGCTGTCGATGTACCCGGTGTCGTAGCGCGCGACGTCCTGGACGCGCAGCTTCCAGTCGCCGTTGGCCGCTTCGGTGGACGCGTCCACGGTGTACGTGGTGATGACGTTGTCCGCGGAGTCGCTGCCGCTCGAGTTCTTCAGCCGGTAGGCCGTGCCGTCGGGTGCCACCAGGTCCACGACCAGGTCGCCGCGCCAGGTGTGCTTGATGTCCACGCCGACCCTGAGCGCGGCGGGCGCGTTGCCGGTGCGGCCGGTGACGGACACGGTGGATGTGACGGCGGCGCCGGCGTCAGGGACGGCGACGTCGGTGGTGTTCTCGTACAGCTCGCCGGGAGGCTCCGTCGTTCCCGCGGACAGCGTCCACAGCGCATGGGCGACCGCGTCGCTGTTGCGGTCCAGTGCGGTGTCGTTGATGTTCGACAGGGAGTCGCACGAGGAGTGGTAGCAGCGGTCGAAGGCCTGACCGGCCGTGCCGCCCCACTTCTGGGCCTGGGCGCTGGTCTTCGTGCGGCTCGCGCCGGTGAACAGTCCGCCGACCGGTATGCCCACGTTCTTGAACGACGCGTGGTCCGAGCGGCCGTCGCCCTCGGTCTCGATCTCGGTGGGGACCCCGAGGCCCGCGAAGTAGCTCTTGAAGGTCTGCTCGATCGTCGGGTCGTCGTCGTAGACGAAGTAGCCCGGGTTGGGGGAGCCGATCATGTCGAAGTTCAGATAGCCGGAGATCTTCGAACGCTCCGTCGACGGCAGGCTGTTGACGTAGTGCTTCGAGCCGACCAGCCCCAGCTCCTCCGCTCCCCACCAGCCGAAGCGCAGATGCTTCGCGGGCTGGAGCTGGGCGCGGGAGACGGCGAGCGCGGCCTCCAGCACGGCCGCGGAACCGGAGCCGTTGTCGTTGATGCCGGCGCCGGAGCTGACGGAGTCGAGGTGCGCGCCGGCCATCACCGTGCGGTTGACGTCACCGCCGGGCCAGTCGGCTATCAGGTTGTAGCCGGTGGTGCCGTTGTAGCTGAACTGCTGGACGGAGGTGGTGAATCCGGCAGCGTCCAGCTGGGCCTTCACATAGTCGACGGAGGCCTTGTAGCCGGCCCGGCCGTGGGCTCGGTTGCCGCCGTTCTCGGTGGCGATCGTCTGGAGGCGGTTCAGGTGCGCCTTGACGTTGGCGAGCGGTATGTCGGGTGCCGCGAGGGCGGACACCGGGGCCGCGGGAGCGGCGGACGCCGTGGGCGCGCCGGACGCGAGCAGCCCTGCCAGGGCGAACGCGGCGGCCACGGCGGAACATCTGGGAACGGAGAGCTTCATGTGGGGGCTCCGGATTCCGTACGGGGACAGGACGGAACGTGCGTGACGCCCCGGGGTTGGCGGTCCCCGGGGCGCTGGAGCGTGCTTGTCGAACGCGATGCGTGTGCTTGTGCGTTGTGCGTGCTGATGTTCAGTGACGATCTGACAAGGCGTCAAGGGCGGAAATCGGTCATGACCGTTCGCTCAACGGACATGCGCGGGCCCGCCCCTGGACGGTCCCCGGACACCTGATGGACGGTCACTGGACGCAGAACTCGTTGCCCTCCGGGTCGCTCATCACCACCCATTGCCCGCCCTGCTCGTTCACCCGGCGCAGCGCGGTCGCCCCCAGCGACTCCAGCCTCGCGGTCTCCGCCTCCATCTCCCCCGGGGCGGCGTGCAGATCGATGTGGACCCGGTTCTTCACCGTCTTCGGCTCCGGCACCCGCTGGAACAGCACACGGCGGCCGAGCCCGGCGTCGCTCACCTTGTCGTGGTCGTCGTCCGGATGCCGGACCGCGGCCAGATCGCGCCACGCGCGGCGACCGCGGGTTTCCAGGGTCGCCTCCGCCGGCGCCGCGCCCTGCGCGAGGAGTTGCTCGATGAGTGTGCTGTGGTCCTCGACCACGTAGCCGAGGGCTTGCGCCCAGAAGTCGGCCTGAGCGTGCGGATCCGCCGAGTCGATCACGAGCTTCCAATGCAGCGTCATGAAACCAGTTATAGTGGTTACATGGTGAAGAGGGCAACAGACGCGCCGGGCATGCTGCTGGAACCCCCCTCCGGCGGCGCGTTCCGCTTCGACCCGGGCGCGCTGTGCCTGGAACTGCTCACCACCGGCGGCCCCGGCAGCCTCGCGGGCTACGAGGTTCTGCACGACCCGGCCGCGCTGCTGCGCTGGGTGGCGGCCTGCCGGCTGCCCGGGGAGTTGCGCCTGAGCGTGGACGACGCGGGGGTGGCCGCCGCCCGCACCCTGCGGAACGCCGTGTGGGGCATGGCCGCCGCGACGGCGCACGGCGACGACATGGACCCTGCCGACGTGTCCGCGGTCAACACGGCGGCCGCGGCCCCCGCGCTGGTGCCCCGTATCGGCGCGGACGGATCGAGACAGTGGTCGCCGGACGCGACGGTCGGGCAGTTGCTCTCCACCGTGGCCCGAGACGCCGTGGACCTTTTCACCGGTCCGTACGCGCACCGGGTCCGTGAGTGCGGATCGCACGACTGCCGACTGGTCTTCGTCGACACCTCACGGCCGGGGCGCCGCCGTTGGTGCGCGATGGAGCGGTGCGGCAACCGCAACAAGGTGCGGGCACACCGCGCCCGCCACACGGAGGATGACCGATGAACGGCGACAGCCGCGGCAGTCGGCCCGAGGGGCGTTCTGCGACCGATGTCACGTCTTGGGGCGATCGTTCTGCGTCTAACGTGTAGGGATGGACGCTCTGCCCCACAGCGGGCCGCCCGGCTGCCCGCTGGTCGGCGTTGCCGCCACATACATGCCCCGGCTCTCGGAGTTCTCCTTCGAACCGGGGCTTGTCGCTGCCGTCGACCAGCACGCGGCGGCGGTGCGAGATGCCCTGATGCCGCTGGTTCCAGGCCCCCGCCGGGCGCCCCGCGAGGAGTCGGCCGGCATGGTGCGGCGGGAGGATCTCGCGGACTACGTCCTGGGGTTCACCGACTGGCTCGCGGAGATCGACTGGTCGGAACCGGTCGGCTACGACTTCGCGACGCTGCGGCTCACCGCCGTCTGCTGGCTGATCCGCGAACACGACCTGCTGGCCGGCTGATCCGGCAGCGCGATCTGCTGGGCAACTGATCCCCCGAGCGCGACGTGCCGGGCCATGAGCCGCGAGCACGACCGGCCGAGCCGTGAGCGGCGGGCAGCACCGGCCGGGCGCCGGTCCGGGAGCTTGGCCTGCTGGTGATCCGTGAGCAGGACCTGCTGAGCCGTGAGCGGCGGGCAGGGCCGGCAGGGGCTCCATCCGGGAGCTTGACCTGCCGGACATGATCCGGGGCAGGACTCCAGGGCGCAGACCCGCGAGCACGACGTGCCGGGCCATGAGCCGCGAGCACGCCGGTCGGCAGTTGATCGATGAGCACGATCTGCCGAGCCGTGAGCGGCGGGCAGGACATGCCGGGCGCTGAGGCGCGGGCAGGACCTGTTGGGCCATGTCGCGGGCCGCGAGCCTGCCGTCCGTCAGCGGCGGCAGGACCGGCCGGCCGCTGGTCCCGGAGTAGGCCTGCCGGGCCGGGATTCGTGAGCGTGACCCGCCGGGACGTGCCGCGGGCGCTTCCTGGCGGCCGGTGACCGGCGAGGAAGCGCCCGGATTCGTGCCGCGCCCGTCACATGGGGTCGCGGCCGTTGCCCAGCGGCGGCTGCGGACCGGAGTCCGGGCCGCGGCCCCGGTCGCGCCGCTGCTCCGGGCCGGGCTCCCGCCCGAAGTCGGGACCCTTGCCCTGGCGGCCTGCCTCCTGGCTGCCCATGTCCGGTCGCGCCGCCTGCCGCTCGCCCGCGGGCTGGCCCGCGGCGGCATCGGCACGACCGCGCTGGTAGGCGCTGATGGTGTCCTTGGCGCGGCCCGACTCGGCCTCCGCAGTCGCGAGCCACCGCTCCCAGCGTTGCCGCATCGGACCGATGAGACCGCCGCCGACGCCGACGATCAGGATGCCCGCCATCGCGGCGAGCGCGGCCCAGAGCACCGGACCGGTGACCGAGGTCGCGATCTGGGCCTGGCTGAGCGCGGCGATCACGCCGAGTCCCACGATGAAGGCCCAGGCGATCGTCCCGAGCATCCGGCCGTAGGAGGTCCCGGACAGGGCGCCCTGGATGATGTCGCGGACGGCACGCGCGATGGCCATGGCCACGACGACGATGACACAGGCGACGATGGCCTTCGGGATCCAGGAAACCGCCCCGTTGATCATGTTGCTGATCGGGTTCGGTCCGAACACCCCGAAAGCCAGTTGCAGGGCGACCAGCAGGATCGCGTAGTAGAGGATCTTGCTGATGATCCCCGTGGCGTCGTAGTTCGAGTTCCTGAGGGTGTTCGAGAGACCGCTGCGCTCCGACATCCGCTCGAAGCCGACCTTGCGCAGCAGTTTGTCGGCCACCTTGGCTATCGCCTTGGCGATGAACCAGCCGATGACCAGGATCGCCAGAAAAGCGATGAACTTCGGGATGAACTGGGCCACGGCGGACCACGCGTCGCTGAGGCCTTGGCCGAAGTCGACCGATAGCGCGAGGGGTTGCTGCATGGCGCACTCACTCCGCTCTGTGGACTACCGCGGTCCGTCCGACCGGGGCCTGGACTTCCGGTGGTAGCACCGGTCGGCAGGTCCCGGCCTGCGCCGGGAGCGGGAGCTGCGCCGTTCGAGTGGTTATTGGTCCTCGTGGGCGTGGCCCGGCCGCATGACGCGGCCGGGGCGTGTAAAGCGCTGCTCGTATCAGGAGGCGGGCCCGTCCGCGGCGCGGGCCGCAGCAGCGCTGGCATGTCCGGTGGTGACGGGCGCCGCGCCGGAGGCGGCCGCCTGGGCCGCCAGCCGCAGGGCTTCGGTCTTGTTGCGGCGCGCGGTGCGCAGCGCGTCCCACGTCAGGCAGGTCAGGGCCAGCCACACCAGGGCGAAGCCCGCCCAGCGCTCCGCCGGCATCGCCTCGTGGAAGTAGAGGATGCCCAGCAGGAACTGGAAGACCGGGGCCAAGTACTGGAGGAGCCCCAGCGTGGAGAGCGGGACGCGGATCGCCGCGGCGCCGAAGCAGACCAGCGGTACGGCCGTCACCAGCCCGGTCGCGGCGAGCAGCGCCGCGTGCCCGGCGCCGTGGGGGCCGAAGGTCGCGGAGCCGTCCGTGCCCAGCCAGACGAGGAACGCCATCGCCGGCAGGAACTGGACGGCGGTCTCGGCGGCCAGCGACTCCAGCCCGCCGATGTTGACCTTCTTCTTCACGAGTCCGTACGTGGCGAACGAGAAGGCGAGTGTCAGCGAGATCCATGGCGGCTGCCCGTAGCCGATGGCCAGGACCAGCACAGCGGCGAGGCCGATGCCGACCGCGGCCCACTGTGCGGGGCGGAGCCGTTCCTTCAGGAGCAGCACGCCCATGGCGATGGTGACCAGCGGGTTGATGAAGTAGCCGAGCGAGGCCTCGACGACATGGCCCGAGTTCACGGACCAGATGTAGAGGCCCCAGTTGACCGTGATCACCGCGGCGGCGAGGGCGATGAGCCCCAGCTTGCGCGGCTCACGGGCCAGTTCGCGTATCCAGCCCCACCGCCGGAGGGCCAGGAGGGCGATGCCCACGATGGCGAGGGACCAGACCATCCGGTGGGCGAGGATCTCCATGGCGCCGGACGGCTTGAGCAGTGGCCAGAAGAGCGGGACCAGGCCCCACATCCCGTAGGCACCGATCCCGTACAGCAGTCCTGCCCGCTGTTCCTTGTCCGACTTCACTGACCCTCCCGCCGTGCTCGCGCGTCCCTCGAAGAAGGTACGCCCGGCAGGGGCGGGATGTCATGCCCGTATCGCCATACGGTCATGACGGATCTTGGTGAGGGGCCGGTCCGATCAGGCGCCGGTCAGCGCCGCCGAGATCGTGTCGGCAAGCGGCGTGGTGGGCCGTCCGGCGAGCCGGGCCAGGTCGCCGGTGGTCCGCGCCAGAAGGCCGCGCGCGATGGCCGCGTCGACGTCGACGAGGATGCGGGCGAACGGCTCCGGCACCCCCGCCCCGGTGAGAATCGACAGATGGGTCTCGGCCGGGACCTCGTTGTAGGTGATGGTGCGGCCGGTCTGCCGCGACAGTTCGGCCGCGTACTCGGCCAGTGACCATGCCGTGTCACCGCTCAGCTCGTACGCCCGGCCCAGGTGTCCCTCGCCGGTCAGCACGGCCGCGGCGGCGGCCGCGTAGTCGGCGCGCGTGGCGGAGGCGATCCGGCCGTCACCGGCGCTGCCGACGACCGCCCCGTGCTCCAGGACGGAGGAGAGGGCGGCGGTGTAGTTCTCCGTGTACCAGCCGTTGCGCAGGAAGGTGTACGGGACGCCGGAGTCGAGGATCAACTGCTCGGTCGCCCGGTGCTCGGCGGCCAGGTCGAAGTCCGCGTCGGGCCCGCCGAGGACGCCGGTGTACGCCAGCTGGGCGACGCCGGCCGCCTTCGCCGCCTCGATCACCGCGGTGTGCTGCGGCACCCGGCGGCCCACCTCGCTGCCGGAGACGAGCAGGACGCGATCGCCGGGGCGGAAGGCCCCGTCGAGGGTGGCGGGCTCGTCGTAGTCGGCGACGCGCAGCTCGACCCCGCGGTCGGCGAGGTCCGCGCCCTTCTCCTTGTCGCGGACGACGGCGGCGACCCGGTCGGCGGGGACGGTGGCGAGCAGTTCGTCGACGACGAGACGGCCGAGGGCTCCGGTGGCACCGGTCACGACGATGTTCATGTGGGGTTTCTCCGTTTCACGGGGGGCGTGCTCCGGATCGACCCTAGGGAACTCACTAACTATTCGTAAGTACCCACTTTGAAGTAAGGTACTGGTATGGCTGTAAGTGATGACCGGCTCCGCGTCCCCGATGTGAACCGCGAGATGTGCCCCTCCCGGCTGATCCTCGAGCACGTCACCAGCCGGTGGGGAGTCCTCGTGCTGGCCGCGCTGCTGGAGCGCTCGTACCGCTTCAGCGAACTGCGCAGGGAGATCGGCGGGGTCAGCGAGAAGATGCTCGCCCAGACCCTCCAGACGCTGGAGCGCGACGGCTTCGTGCACCGTGACGCCAAGCCCGTCATCCCGCCCCGCGTGGACTATTCGCTCACCCCGCTCGGCAAGGAGGCCGCCGACCAGGTGTGGGGGCTGGCCCGCTGGAGCGAGCGGCGGGTGACGGACGTGGAGGCGGCGCGCGTCTCGTACGACGACGAGAAGGCACGCGCCGCCGCCTCCCTGTGAGGCCCGGCGATCGTCAGCCGACGACCGTCCAGGTGTCGTTGCCGGTGAGCAGGGCGGCCAGGTCGCCCTTGCCGTGCTGTTCGACGGCGGTGTCGAGCTGTTCGGCCATGAGCGTGTCGTAGACCGGGCGCTGAACACTGCGGAGCACACCGATCGGGGTGTGGTGGAGCGTGTCCGCGTCGGCGAGCCGCGAGAGCGCGAACGCCGTGGTCGGGGATGCCGCGTGCGCGTCGTGGACCAGGATGTCCGCCTCGTTCTCCGCCGTGACGGCCACCACCTCGAGGTCGCCGGTGGACCGGTTGCGGACCACGCCCTTGCCGCCCTCGGCGCCGAAGCGGATCGGCTGCCCGTGCTCCAGCCGGATGACCGCGTCCTGCGCCTGCTCCTTGTCCTTGAGGGCTTCGAAGGCGCCGTCGTTGAAGATGTTGCAGTTCTGGTAGATCTCGATCAGCGCCGTGCCCTGATGGTCCGCGGCCTGGCGCAGCACCTCGGTGAGGTGCTTGCGGTCGGAGTCGACGGTACGGGCGACGAACGAGGCCTCCGCGCCGATCGCCAGTGACACCGGGTTGAACGGGGCGTCGAGGGAGCCCATCGGCGTCGACTTGGTGATCTTGCCCAGTTCCGACGTGGGGCTGTACTGGCCCTTGGTGAGCCCGTAGATCCGGTTGTTGAACAACAGGATCTTCAGGTTGACGTTGCGGCGCAGGGCATGGATGAGGTGGTTGCCGCCGATGGACAGCGCGTCACCGTCGCCGGTGACCACCCAGACGGACAGATCACGGCGGGACGAGGCCAGGCCGGTGGCGATGGCGGGGGCGCGGCCATGGATGGAGTGCATCCCGTAGGTGTTCATGTAGTACGGGAAACGCGACGAGCAGCCGATGCCGGAGACGAAGACGATGTTCTCCTTCGCCAGCCCCAGTTCCGGCATGAAGCCCTGCACGGCCGCGAGGACGGCGTAGTCGCCGCAGCCGGGGCACCAGCGCACTTCCTGGTCGGACTTGAAGTCCTTCATGGACTGCTTGGCCTCGGCCTTGGGCACCAGCGAGAGCGCCTCAGTCATTGATGGCCTCCTGGAGGACGTGGGCGAGCTGCTGCGCCTTGAACGGCATGCCGTTGACCTGGTTGAACGAGCGTGCGTCGACGAGGTACTTCGCCCGGACGAGGCCGGCGAGCTGGCCGAGGTTCATCTCGGGCACGACGACCTTGTCGTACTGCTTCAGCACCGTCCCGAGGTTCTTCGGGAACGGGTTGAGGTGGCGCAGATGTGCCTGGGCGATCGGGGTGCCGGTGGTGCGCAGCCGGCGCACCGCCGCCGTGATCGGCCCGTAGGTGGAGCCCCAGCCCAGGACGAGGGTGCGCGCGCCGTCGGGATCGTCGACGTCGAGGTCGGGGACCTCGATGCCGTCGATCTTGGCCTGGCGGGTGCGGACCATGAAGTCGTGGTTGGCCGGGTCGTACGAGATGTTGCCGGTGCCGTCCTGCTTCTCGATGCCGCCGATACGGTGCTCCAGGCCCGGGGTGCCCGGCACCGCCCAGGGGCGGGCCAGGGTGTGCGGGTCGCGCTTGTAGGGCCAGAACACCTCGGTGCCGTCAGCCAGTTCGTGGTTGGGTCCGTTGGCGAACTGCACCCGCAGATCGGGCAGCTCGTCGACGTCCGGGACGCGCCACGGCTCCGAGCCGTTGGCGAGATAGCCGTCGGAGAGCAGGAACACCGGCGTCCGGTACGTCAGCGCGATCCTCGCCGCGTCCAGTGCCGCGTCGAAGCAGTCCGCGGGTGTGCGCGGCGCGACGACCGGCACCGGCGCCTCACCGTTGCGCCCGTACATGGCCTGCAGCAGATCCGCCTGCTCCGTCTTCGTCGGCAGCCCCGTCGAGGGACCACCACGCTGGATGTCCACCACCAGCAGCGGCAGCTCGAGCGAGACCGCGAGCCCGATGGTCTCCGACTTGAGCGCCACACCGGGACCGGAGGTCGTCGTGACGGCGAGAGAGCCGCCGAACGCGGCGCCCAGCGCCGCCCCGATCCCGGCGATCTCGTCCTCGGCCTGGAAGGTGCGCACGCCGAAGTTCTTGTGCTTCGACAGCTCGTGCAGGATGTCGGAAGCGGGGGTGATCGGGTAGGAGCCCAGGTAGAGCGGCAGGTCCGCCTGCTTGCTCGCCGCGATCAGCCCGTACGACAGGGCCAGGTTCCCGGAGATGTTGCGGTACGTGCCCGTCGGGAACGCCGTGCTCGCCGGGGCCACCTCGTAGGAGACCGCGAAGTCCTCCGTGGTCTCGCCGAAGTTCCAGCCGGCCCGGAACGCCGCGATGTTCGCCTCGGCGATGTTCGGCTTCTTGGCGAACTTCTGCCGCAGGAAGCTCTCCGTACCCTCAGTGGGCCGGTGGTACATCCAGCTCAGCAGCCCGAGCGCGAACATGTTCTTGCTGCGCTCGGCCTCCTTGCGGGACAGCCCGAAGTCCTTCAGGGCCTCGATCGTCAGCGTCGTCAGCGGCACCGGATGGACGCTGTAGCCGTCGAGCGACCCGTCTTCCAGCGGCGACGTCTCGTAGCCCACCTTCGCCATGGCCCGCTTCGCGAACTCGTCGGTGTTGACGATGATCTCGCTGCCGCGCGGCACGTCGGCGATGTTCGCCTTCAGGGCCGCCGGGTTCATGGCCACCAGGACGTTCGGTGCGTCACCCGGGGTGAGGATGTCGTGGTCGGCGAAGTGCAACTGGAAGCTGGAGACGCCCGGCAGGGTGCCGGCGGGCGCCCGGATCTCGGCGGGGAAATTGGGAAGTGTGGAGAGGTCGTTGCCGAACGACGCCGTCTCCGAGGTGAACCTGTCACCCGTGAGCTGCATGCCGTCGCCGGAGTCACCCGCGAAACGGATGATCACCCGGTCCAGACGGCGGATCTCCTTTTCGCCGGCGCGCCTGCGCTGCTCGCCGACGAGGGCCTCATCGGACCCGTTGACCTCATCGGCCTGCTCGGCCGGGCTACTGACCTTGCTGGTCACTGAACTGGACCTCCCTCGAGGCGGTTCCTCGGGCCCGACCGGCCCACCGGCCGTCCCACTGGCCACCCTACGACCGTAAGGGTCGCCTTCCCCGGACCGCTCGCATGTCGGACGCCCAGCAGTGACGCCGTGACGCCCTGGTTCGTCATGCTTTCCCTGCCCTTGGCCTTCCCGGAAGCCGCTCCCCCCTCATACTCCGGCCGCGGGCCTACCGCATCGCTCGAGGACCGGCAGAGCGCCGGCGGGCCGGGTCCTCCGGCCCGCCGGACGGTCACGAATTGAGGTACGTCAGCACCGCCAGTACGCGCCGGTGGTCCCCCTCGCTGGGAGAGAGCCCGAGCTTCAGGAAAATGTTGCTGACATGCTTCTCCACCGCCCCGTCGCTCACGACGAGCTGCTTGGCGATCGCCGAATTCGTACGGCCCTCGGCCATCAGACCCAGCACCTCACGCTCGCGCGGAGTGAGACCGGCCAGCACGTCCTGCTTACGGCTGCGGCCGAGCAGCTGCGCCACGACCTCCGGGTCCAGTGCGGTACCGCCCTGCGCGACCCGCACCACGGCATCGACGAACTCTCGTACTTCCGCTACCCGGTCCTTGAGCAGGTAGCCCACTCCCCGGCTGCTCCCGGCCAGCAGTTCCGTGGCGTACTGCTCCTCCACGTACTGGGACAGGACCAGCACCCCGACTCCGGGATGGTCCCGGCGCAGTTGCACCGCCGCCCGCACACCCTCGTCGGTGTGCGTCGGGGGCATACGGACGTCCGCGACCACGACGTCCGGCAGCGCGCTCTGCGCGGCCAGCTCGTCGATCGTCTTGATCAGGGCCTCCGCGTCACCCACCCCGGCGACCACGTCGTGTCCCCGGTCGGTCAGCAGCCGGGTCAGGCCCTCCCGAAGCAGTACGGAATCCTCGGCGATGACCACCCGCACGCTGTCCTCCACAGTCCCGATTCCCCCTGTTGATGTGTTTCCCACCCTGTCCGTCCCAGCATCCCAGGATCGGAGCGCCCTCGGGCCCCCTCGGGTTTTTCCCGGTCACCGCACCGGGGGACGCAGAAGTGGGGCAGGGGGTTGCCACGGTGCTGCGGGCGCGGGGCTCAGGCAGTACGGCGCCCCCGCCAGGGC
>NZ_JBSGZJ010000198.1:0-12231 GCF_053610925.1 Streptomyces sp. NPDC054847
GGCCGGCGGTGCGGCGGCGCTTCCACCACACCAGGCCTCCGCCGACGGCAGCGAGGGCCGCGGCGAGTCCGGCGATCAGTCCGACCGGCGTGCTGGAGCCGGTGTCGGCGAGGTCGCCTCCGGGGTCCTTCCCGCCGGTGCCGCCGCCGTTCCCGCCGGTGGCCGGCGGCGTGCTGGGCGCGGTGGGCTTGTCCGTCGGCTCGCCCGGCCCGGTCGGCGTGGGAGTCGGCGTCGGTGTGGGAGTCGGCGTCGGGTCGGGAGTGTCGCCGCCGCCGGAGACGTCGGAGGCGACGGTGTTGCCGCCCAGGAGCAGCAGGTTCGCGTTCCCGTCCTTGGCGTTGTCCGTCAGCGTGCGCACCGATGACTTCGTCTCCCGGGGGAGGTAGGGGTGCTCGGTGTCGAAGCGGGCCTTGACCATGTTCTGCTTGGGCTGCTTGGAGAAGTCCACCCCGCCCACGCTCATGGTGTAGGGGCCGCCGCCCGCGTCGTGCTCCCACTGCTGCTCGCCCTCACGCAGCGACTTCAGGTACGCCTGGAACACGCTCTCCCGCGTCCAGTCCTTGTTCTCGCCGCGCAGCGGCCATGAGGAGACGTCGTTGCTGTTGATGACCTTGTGGTAGTCGGTCGGGGCCTTGGCGTCCTGCTGACGGATGAACTCGGCCGCGACACGGGCCGTGTAGACGCGGCGCAGGTCGGCGTAGCGCGGGTCGTTGTTCACGCGCCGTTCGACCTCGGGCATGATCAGCCGGTTCATGCGGTCCTCGGTGGCCTTCTTCTCGGCCTCGTCGAACTCGCACAGGTAGGGGTCGCCGGGCATGTTGTCGATCTTCAGGTACTGCGCCTTGACCTTCAGCGGCGTGTCCAGGATGTGGATGCCGCCGTTCTCCTCGCGGACGACCGCGGTGTCCGGCTCGATCCAGTTGCGGACCTGGAACCAGCAGGGGATGCCGTCGGCGTTGCGGGGCAGCGACTTCCAGTACTGGTCCGCCTCCGGGCGCTTCTTCGGGTTCATCGCATCGGCGAAGTCCCTCTTCAGCTCCAGGTCGGCTTCCAGCAGGACCCGTCCGGCGTCGGTCTTTCCGAACGCGCTGTCCATGATCTTGTCGGGCTGGTCCGGGTTGAGGTTGACCCAGAACTTCTCCGGGGTCAGGGCGAGCCAGGTGAAGAACGCGTCGTTGATGAGCTGCGCCTTCTCCTTGCCTCCCCAGCCGGCGGTGTCCTCGGCGACTTCCTTCGCGGAGAAGCTGTAGTCGACGCCCTGGCCCTTGACCGGCTTGCCGATGTACCGCAGTTCCAGGGTGGTGAAGTCCACTCCGCCGGGCCCCTTGGGCTGGAGCCGGTTGGGGTCGGCCGCGTTCTTGCGGTCCAGGAACTCCTTCATGTCCTTCGGGTTCGGGCGCGACTCGCGGATCAGGTCCTGCGCGCCGCCGCCGGTGACACCCTTGGAACCCGGGGGCTGCATCGTGGTCGTCTTGTCCCGTACGCCGCCGCCCGGAGCCAGCTCCACCTTCTTGGAGCGGTAGTTGTACTCGGTGACCTTGCCCGGGGCGTTCTTCCTGAGTTCGTTCAGGTGGTCCCTGGCGGACTTGTCCTGCGGCTCGGCGAAGACGTACTTCAGGGACTTGACCGGGCTTTCCTTCTGCTTGGACCAGGCGATGTCGCCGGGCTTCTGCTTGGGGTCCGGGTGGCCGTTGGACTTGATCTCCAGCGATTCGCCGGTGCGCTTGTTCCAGGCGTCCGCCTGGCGCCGGTGGGTCTTGCCGGTGTCAGGGTCGGTGAAGTCGAACTCCTTCTGGCAGATCCAGTCGTCGCCGACGAGCCCGTGATCCTTGATGATCTTCTTCTCGAACGCCTTGCCCCGCGGGTCGTTTCCGGCGTTCTTGATGAGGATGATGTCGCGCCAGTAGGTGAAGTCACCGTAGGCGTTCGGGTTCTTCTTGCTGGCCCTGATCCACTTCCACCAGACCCGGTCGACAGCGCGGGACTTCGGCGGCTCCTTGGGCTCCTTCTCCAGCCGCGCCACGTCCTCCGCGGACGGCGGGCCGAGGCCGTCCCACTTCTTGCCCGGGTTCTCGTACTCGTATTCGTCCCAGTGTGCCTTGGCCCGCGAAGCGTCGCCGTCGGGCAGCTCCACGATGGCCACGAGATCCTCGGCCAGGTCGAAATAGTCCCGGCAGAGCATCCCCGGGTTCGGTGGCTTGGCCGGCGCGGCGTCCGCGCTGGAGGTGAGGCCCGGAAGGCCGGTGAGCGCGAGGGTCGCCGCGGCGGCGACCGCTACGGCGGACGCCAGACGAGCCCTCACGCGTGAACGTATGGATTGCAACTCTTTGTCCCCTACCTGCGGGGGCTTGAGGGACAGGTAAGAGCGGTGTGAGCCCCCGTGACATGACACCGCCAACGGCAGAGTCTGTATCGCAACTCGACGTGACTGCAAGCCGATTGGGCCGCGACACGCCGCCCCCGCCCCGTCGGCAGAGAGACCGGTAAGGTCGGTCGGCATGGAGATGACCGAGGACGAGTACCAGGAACTGGCCGAGCTGGATCGGATTCGCTCGAGCAACCCCGTCCTGGACGCCTGGCTCCAGATCCAGCGGCAGGAGTTCCCCGCGTGGGCCCGGCGGCACGAGGGGGACTGGGACTTCACCCCCGGCTCGCTGGAGCGCTTGGAGGCTCTCGTCCGGTCCCGCTACACCGGCAGCGACGAGGCATGGGAGGAACGCGGCGGCGACTTCCTCCAGACGGCCGCCTGGTACGTCGGCGAGGTCCACAACCGCACCTGCGGTACCCAGTGGCAGTACCATCCCGACTCCGCCGCTGCCGACCCCGCCGTGTGGCCGTTCGTCACCGTGCCGTTCGACCGGCTCTTCGACTTCGAGGACGAGGACGGCATCGAAGCCGACGCCAGGCCCTTGTACACGCCGGTCAACCGCCTGTGCGGAATCCTCGACGCGGACGGTGGAAGCCTCGTCTCGGACCTCGACCTCCACACACCTTCGCGGTAGCCCCGCGCCGCGACCGTCGCCCTCGTGGCCGTCGCGCTCCGACGGCGGGGTCCACCGCTCCCCCGAGGGCGCGCAGGCACCGCACCCGGTTGCCTCGCAAGCAGCTCCGTCGATCGGAGATTCGTCCGTCCCGGCACGGGACGGCCCCGGACGTGGCGGAACCCGGGAGTCGTATCCAGCTCCCGGGTCCCTGGGGATGCCACCCAATTGCGCACGCCAGTGGCGTTTAAGAGTACGGATCAGTCATAAGGCCGACGTGTTCTTCCTTTGAACTACCGCACCGTGTGAGAGGTGCAGGCTGGATTCGAACCCGCATCCGCCGGCGTTCGTCCGTACCCGGTCGATCTGGCGATCGGTGGCGATGCTGAAGCTGGAGCGAGAGTCTGAGTTTGATCACGGCTGCCTCTGCCAAGTTGGGCCACCCCGGCGCGTAGTGCCGGGGGAAGGACTCGAACCTTCACTGTCACCGTGTCGTCAGGCTGAACCTCAGTTTCAGCTTGCGCCCATCACGCGAACCGGTCCTCATTCCGGCCCGCGCCTGTTGCGCACCCCCGCGCTCGCACGCGGGGGCGATCGTGGGGCCGACGCCCGGGGCGTCGGCCGGTGTGCCGTCAGCCGAAGAGGTAGCCGAACACCGCGTCGCCGACCCGCTGGTCGGAGACTTCGGCGCTGTTGGCCTCCTCGCGGGCGAACTTGACCGCGGTCTGGAGCTTCTCGACCCGTTCCAGGAGTTCGTTCACCCGCCGTGCGGGGAGCGCTCCGGAGAACTTGACCGTGGTCCAGTACCCGATCGGGACGTCCTCGTAGTAGACCTCGACCTGCGCCGGGTGCTTGTCCGTCGCCTCGGCCTTGACGTGGTTCCGCGGAACCTTCTTCGTCCGGATCGTGCGTACGGGGTCCGTCTTCCACCAGTCCGTCGACGGGTCGAGCGACCAGGACTCGGCGGCGTCCAGGACGGGCAGCTTCTTCACGAAGGTGTGCAGGTCGACGAGCTGCTTCTCCAGGAAGAGCAGGTAACTGACCGGGGCCTCGGCGACGATCGTCCGCCCGTCGACGACGACGTCCGCGCGGGCCGAGCAGTTGGCCCAGTCCTTGGTGGCGGTCACGTCGAACAGCCGGGTCAGCGACGCCGACATCTCGCGGAGCACGTCCTCGGCCTTGACCTGGACCCTGGTGGACTCGGGCGGCAGTTGCTCGCCCTCCTCGTCCTTGGGCTGGTACGTACGCGAGATTCCGGCCAGCAGTGCGACCTTCTGCACTCGCTGGTGAGCCGTGGTGATGTCCTGGAACGACTTGCTCTTGACACCCTTTTCCACGGCGATGATCTGATTGAGCTTCGCCACTTCTCCCCCTTCGAACAGCAGTGAACGTACCCGAGGAAGTGGTGCCCGGTCCCCTGTTTTTCGGCGACACCGTCGGGCGGGGGGCGGTTCGCTGTCGCGAGGGCCGCTGGCCGGTCGACCGTCGGAGGGCGACGTGCGCGGGGTCGACCGTCGCGAGGGCGGCCGGCGGAAGGCGGCCCGGCCGGTTCGCCGTCGCGAGGCGGCTGCCGCCTTCGACCGTGGCTCGACGCACGGGAGCCCTCCCGAGCAGCAGGGTTCGGCAGGGCTCCCGTCCGGCCAGCGTCCGGTCCGCCGTCGGTTCGGCGACAGGTCTCGTCAGGCGCGGGCCGACGCCTCGGACGGCGTCGCCGTCGGCGGGGCCGATGCTTCCTGCGGGCCGGTCGCACCCCGTCCCACCGGGATCAGGAACGCGACCACCGCCGCCGCCACGCCCACGCCGCAGCCGATCAGCATCGCGGCGCGGAAGCCGTCGTCGGACGGGAGGGCGAAGCCGCCGAAGTCCGTGGTCATCTGGGCAAGGACCACGCCGATCACCGCGGCCGACACCGAGCTGCCGATCGAGCGC
This sequence comes from Streptomyces sp. NPDC054847, assembly GCF_053610925.1. Taxonomy (NCBI): domain Bacteria; kingdom Bacillati; phylum Actinomycetota; class Actinomycetes; order Kitasatosporales; family Streptomycetaceae; genus Streptomyces; species Streptomyces sp. NPDC054847. The sequence continues at coordinate 4,911 of NZ_JBSGZJ010000198.1, forward strand.
ATCAGGGTGTTGAAGCTGTTGGCGGAGGCGGTCTCCGACTGGGGCACCGCGCCCATGATGAGGGCCGGCATCGCGCCGTAAGCGAAGCCGATGCCCGTGCTGCCGACGATGGTCACGATCAGCAGGCCCCAGGTGGAGCCGAGGAGCGGCAGGGAGATGCCGTAGCCGAGGGCGATGATCAGGCTGCCCACCGCGAGGGTGGTCTTCGGGCCGTACGCGGCCGACAGCTTCGCGCCGAGCGGCGACACGACCATCATCATCAGGCCCGCCGGGGCCATCCACAGGCCCATCGCCAGCATCGACTGGCCCAGGCCGTAGCCGGTGGCCTCGGGCAGTTGCAGCAGCTGAGGGACCACCAGGGACTGGGCGTACATGGCGAATCCGACGAGGATCGAGGCCGCGTTCGTCATCAGGATCTGCGGGCGGGCGGTCACCCGCAGGTCGACCAGGGGCTCGCTGCTGCGCAACTCCCAGCGGCCCCAGGCCAGCAGGATCACGACCGTCGCGGCGAACAGCCCGAGCGTGGTGCCGCTCGACCAGCCCCAGTCGGCACCCTTGGAGACGGCGAGGAGCAGGCAGACCAGTGCGCTGCCCAGGCCGATCGCGCCGAGCAGGTCGAAGCCGCCGGGGGCGGTGTTCGTACGGTCCGCGGGTACGAGGAACCGGATCAGGCCGGCGATCAGCAGGCTCAGGGCGGCGACGACCCAGAAGAGCACCCGCCAGCTGACGTTCTCGGCGATCGCGGCGGAGAACGGCAGGCCGAGCGCGCCGCCGACGCCCATGGAGGCGCTCATGACGGCGATGGCCGAGCCGAGCCGGGCCGGCGGCACCACGTCGCGCAGGAGGCTGATCCCGAGGGGGACCACTCCCATGCCCATGCCCTGCAGTCCGCGTCCGACGATCATCGGGACCACGGAGGACGAGAGCGCGCAGATCACGGAGCCCGCGATCAGGGGGACCGTCGAGAGCAGCAGCATGCGGCGCTTGCCGTACATGTCGCCGAGGCGGCCGGCGACGGGCGTGGCGACCGCCGCCGCGAGCAGCGTGGCCGTGATCACCCAGGAGGCGTTCGAGGCGGTGGTGCCGAGGATGACCGGCAGTTCGCCGATCAGCGGCACCACGAGCGTCTGCGTGATCGCGGCCACGATGCCCGCCAGGGCGAGGATGCCGACGACGCCGCCTACACGGGTGTCGGCCTGGGAACGGTCCACGGGTTCTCCCTGTCGGTCTTCCCGGATCGGTCTGACCGGGCAAGAAAAATGCATGACGCATACGATGTGCATCATGCATACGACATGCATCATACACATGTCACGTGGTATACCTGCTGCATGGCGGCCTCCACGGGACCGGGGGCGAGCCGGGAGCCGAAGGAACCTCGCGTGGACAAGCCCGTCGACCTGATCGAGTTCGAGACCATGCTGCTCGGGCGGTACATGCATCTGCTGGCGCCCCGCGACCGGCGGGAAGGCGAGCGGCTCGACCGCAGCGCCTACATCCTGCTCAGCCGCATCGAGGCGGAGGGCCCGATGAGCATCGGCCAACTCAGCGCCGCCTTCGGACTCGACGCGTCGACCCTCAACCGGCAGACCGCCGCGATGCTGCGCGCCGGGGTGGTCGAGCGCATGCCGGACCCCGACGGCGGGATCGCCCGCAAGTTCGCGATCACCGACGAAGGGCGGCGGCGGCTGGACGCCGACCGCGCCAGGAACATCAGCGGCCTCCAGAAGGTCATGGCCGAATGGACGCCCGACGAGGTCGCCGACTTCGCCGCCCACCTCAGCCGGTTCAACCGCGACATCGAGCGGCTCGACGGCCGTCCGTGGCCGCGCGACTGACCCTCGCAGGCGGCGTGCGCACAGCGGGTGCCGAAGAAAGCCGGGACCCGGCGCTCGGACGGGGCGCACGGTCGGAGCGGCGCGGGCACGCACCGGCCACCCGCCTCCGTGCCCCCGTGGCTACGGACGGCGCTGATCCCCCCTTGTGACAGGAGCTTCACGGCCGCGTCCCGGTTGCGTACTGCCCTGCCACCGGCCGGAAACCGACGGTTAGTGTGACCGGGCTCGAGACGTCCGAGGGGGCGTCGGAGACATCCGGGCGCAACGGGGACGGGGAAGCGACATGGGCAGACGTGACGGGAACGCGAGGTCACGCAGGCAGGTGCTCAGGCTGGCCGGTACGGGGCTCGGGCTGGCCGTGCTGGCGGCAGGCTCATGGGGATGCACCCCCGAGGAAGAGGCCGGCGTCCCGGGCGGCGGGGCCACAACTCCCGGCGGGGACAAAGGCGGTGACACCTTCTCCACCCCACCGCCGGGCACCGCGCCGAAGCCGCTGTGGCAGCAGAACGCCGCCAACGACGACCTCGCCGGGATGCACTCGCTCGCGGTGATCGGGGACACGGTCGTGGTGTCCGGCGACCCGCTCGTGGGGCGTGACGTCGTCACCGGCGAGGAGCGGTGGTCCCGGCCGGGCATCACCGTCCCCGGCGCGAGGCTGATCATCGGCGGCGGGACGCTCTATCTGGCCGGCGCCGAGTACGACGGCGACGTGGTGGGCATCGATCCCGCCACCGGCAAGGAGACCTGGCGCAGCCGCCTGGGCAAGGAGTACGAACAGCCGCGCCCCATCGCGGCCGACGACCGTCATGTCTACGTCCTCGCCGGAATCCTGGAGGAGGACTTCTCGACGCCGACCAACGTGATCGCCGCGATCGACACCAGGTCCGGGAGGATCGCCTGGCGTGAGCAGCGCGACAAGGGGACCGAGGAGTACGGCATCACCGCCGCGGTCGTCGGCGAGCGCCTCGCGTACACCGACTTCCGGGAGAACGTCACCGTCCGTGCCACGACGACGGGCCGGCAGCTCTGGACGAAGAAGATCGGCAGGTCCAACCACCGCCGCTTCGCCGTGCACAAGGACCTGATGATCGTGGCCGACGGGCAGCGGCTGCGGGCGTTCGCGCTGGCCTCGGGCACGGAGCGCTGGTCCCTCGCGACGGAGGAGTTCAGCGCGTTCAACGATCCGCAGGTCCTGGACGGGGTGCTCTACGCCTCCGACAGCGTGCGCGGCATGTGGGCGGTCGACCCCGGTACGGGCAAGAAGATCTGGCACAACGAGGACCTCCTGGAAACGGCGGCGGAGGCGTGGCAGTTCACCAAGGTGGGCGGCACGCTGTACGGCGCGACCGAGCACGACGAGGACGGCGGTGTGCACGCCTTCGACGCCGCGACCGGGAAGCTGCGCTGGACGTACAACGACAAGAGCGGGGCCATCCAGCAGTGGTACGTGGTGGGCGCGGGCAAGCGGCTGGCCGTGATGCACGCCAAGCGGCTGTACGCGCTGCCGGCCGTCTGAGCCGACCGGCGGAGGGAACCCGGTCCGGGCCCGCCCCGGAGCGGCGGGACGGGACCGGACCGGACCCCGCCCCGGTGCCGGTGCCGGTGGCGGTGGCGGTGGCGGTGCCGGTGCCGGTGCCGGTGCCGGTGCCGGTGCCGGTGCCGGTGGCGGGATCGTCCGGGAACGCTCATCCCAGCAGGTTGCCGAGGGCCGTCGCCAGCGCCTGGCCGCCCTCCTGGACCGCCGTACCGGCCACCAGGGCCGGCAGTGCCTGGGCGACGGAGCGCAGCGGCCCCTCGTTCCGGGCGGTCGGGTCGTCGAGGCCCGCGTCGACCACGGACGTCATGGCCCGCAGGGTGTCCGCCATCGGGAGCTCGGCCTGGTGGAGGGCGAGTTCGGCCCGGAACCGGCTCAACAGGGCCCGGACGTCCTCCACGTCGGCCGCGGTGATGTCCCTGGTGGTGGCCGACTGGCTCACACGGGAGACATGGTGGCCGGTGACATGCTGGATCGTGCCGTAGTTCGCGCCGCCCACACTGACCCCCGACGTGGGCGCCTGCGGTGGAGGCACGGCCGGTGACGGGGCGTTCGCCGCGGGGTCCGGGGCGTTCCGCCCGTCGGTCCCGTCCGGGTCGTGTTCCCGGGGTTCCGCCGCCGGTTCCCGCCTGCGGCGGCCGAACAGGCCGGGTGCGTCGCTCACTCGGCATTCCTCCTCGTCGCCCCTCGGCCGGCACGCGCCGCGCCATTGGTTCCCGCGTGCTGGCTCGAGCCGGTCACCTGCGCTCCCGTGATGCTCTGGATGGGTGCCAGATTGTCGCCGAACACCTGGATGTTGTTGATGATCACGGAGACCTGCTGGTCGAAGTTCCCGGAGTCGATGCCGTGTTCCTTGAGGAAGGACGAGACGGCGTCGAAGACACAGGACTCCATCAGCACCACCAGCCGGCGCTCGTCGTCGCTCTGGTGCATGTCGGAGATCTCGGCCATCGAGAAGTGCTCCCGCACGCTGACCGGGTCCTGCACCCTGCCGTGCTGTTCGCGCCGGCGGTACCAGGGCGCCAGCGCCCCGGTGAACGAGTCGAGGAGCGACTCCCCCAGCCCCGACAGCACCACCTGGTACAGCGGGAGCATCTCGCGCAGGACGTTCAGGATCAGCCGGTTGTGCAGGGGCGCCATGACGTGCGGGCGCAGGGTGAGGCGCAGCCTGCCCGCCTCCAGCGCCACGTTGACGAACATGGTCACGGTGACCTGGCCCTGCCAGGTCACGCACCGCGCCCGGAGGTAGAGCCGCTCAGGGCGGCCGGAGGGTGCGTACCGGCTGTCGTGGAGGTCGGGTTCCTTCTGCTTCGAGCCGCGAGCCCGGATCAGCCACAAAGGGGCCTGGATGCCGACGACCTGGGTCACGGAGAAGCCCGGCAGGGGCTCGGTGAGACCCTCGGCCTCCTCGATGCGGAGGAGGGCGGCGCCTATGTGCTCCAGCAGTTCGGCCTCGCCGAACGGGCGTGCTGCACCCTCTGCCTCGCCGCCGTCACCGGCGCCCGCCGTCCTCAGGGACGTCGTGGGGACGGCCGGCGCCCACAGGTCCAGGCCGGCTCCGACGAACCGCTGCTGCACGTCGTAGGGGTGCTCAGGTCTGAGCTGGCCCTCGGCCAGTTCCGCGGCCCGGCGCCTCCTGTGACGTCCGAAGGCAGGTGCCCACAGAGGCCGGCCGCCGGGCGTCCGACGTGCGGCGCCGGTCGGGGCGCCGGCGCCGGCGAGCAGGCGGTACACGCTGTGGCGGGCGATCATCCGGTCCACGAAGTACACCGGCCAGGCGCAGAGCAGCCACACCAGCGGCAGCAGCAGCGTCCAGGCCCGTCCTTCGTCCTCCAAGGCGGACCACGGGGCGAAGACGCCGACGAGCGGTGGGATCCACAGGAGGATCCCGGCGCCGCTGGTCCGTGTGGTGCCCGGCTCACCCGCCGCTTTGCCGGTGCCGCCGCTCCGCGTGTCGCCGCTGCCGTCATCACCCGCCTTCTTGCTCGGCGGCCTGCCCGCTCCGCCGCTGGTGATCACGAATCCCACCACGGCGGCCGCCGCCCATAAGCCCGCGGCCGCCGGGGCGATCAACGCCACAAGGGCGGTGACGGCCAGCAGCGCCAGGTGCCGCAGCATTCGGATGCGGCGCGCCCTGAGGCTGTGGGCCACCACGGGCAGCACGTCGAACCCGAACGACGGGACGGGCAGCCGCGGACCGTGCAGCACATGTCTGACGACCCAGCGGGCGGCTGCCTCGCCCAGCGGTGGGCAGGTGCCCTCGTCGGCCAGAAAGACGGTCCGCCGGCGGCCGCGCCAGGTCCGGCCCGCCCGTTCACGGCGGAGGCGGCGTTCCAGCAGCCGCTTGCCGATCCGGCTGGGCCGTACGTAGAGGGCCGAGCACAGCAGCCGCGTCACCAGGTCCGGTGCGCCAGGATCCGCCGAAGGCCCGGCCCGGAGGTCAGGACCGGCATACGCGCCGGCACCCGCATCGGCGCCGGGTCCGGGGTCCGTTGCGGCGGCCGAGCCCGAGCGGGCACCCGGGTCGTCGAGGGCACCGGGATCGGGGCCGGCGTTCATCGCGATGCGCATGATCAGCGCGTCGACATGGTCCTTGCCCGCTCTCTCCCGGACGTTCGTCCACCACTGACTGGCCATGCCGACCCCCCGTGTCGTCCGCCCCATGATGCTCGCAGCACAGGACCGGACAACAGAAGGCATCGCCCCCAACTGGCGTGTTCTGCACGGAGATCAGAGCCGGCAGCGGCTCGTCTCCAGTCGTGCGCTACACCTCCCGCCAGACCTCCGCGATACGGGCGACGTCGTGGACGCGGTCCGCCTCGCGGGCGGTGAGTTCGCCCGACAGCGGGGCCAGGGCCGAGACCTGGCGTTCGCGGTAGACGCGTACGTCGGTCTGGGTGGCCGCCACGTCGAGGGACGCGGCGTCCACGAACACCAGCACGGGCTGGACGCGGACCGGGAAGTCGCAGTGGCTCTCCAGGACCTTCCGGACGAGGGCGGCCTCGGCCCGGCATTCGGCGATGTACGGGCGCGGTTCGCCGTCGTCGATGCGGACGGTGTCGTCGTCGGCCCGTACGGACTGCTGCGGGTGGTACTCGGTCCGGACCGTGAACACGCCGCCGGGGCCGATCAGCAGATGGTCGATGTCCGCACCGTCGGCGAGCGGGATCGAGTGCAGGACGCGCCAGCCGTGGCGAGTGAGGCGGCCCAGTTCGGCGCCGGTACGGCGTTCGCCGAGCAGTTCCCTGCGGCGCGACTCGTCCATGGGGCGGCGGCGCAGGAGACGGGAGCTGAGGCGTTCGAGCCGGCCGGAGTCGGGGGCGGCGGCGGAATCCCCGGACGAGGAGTTCCCGCGCAGCGTCGCGCCGGGCCGGCGGGAGGCGAGGTCGTTCTCCGGGGTCAGGCGGGGCAGCCGGTCCCCGGGGCCGTGGCGTACGAACGGCTCCGCCCCGGCCGGTTCCGGGAAGCCCCGCGCGGTGGGGGCCGCAGGCGGCGGCGCGACGACCGTACGGTGCGCCTCGGCGGCTCCGCCGGTGACGGCAGGCCCGACGACGTCGGCGTAGGTGTCACGGCGGGCGTAGGCGTCACCATCGGCGTACGCGTCACCGGGGGCGTACGCGTCGGCGTTCACGTCACCCTCCGCGTCCGCGTCGGCGTCGGCGAGGGCGCCCGGGTGGACGAACACCTGCGGCTCCGCGCGGGTCAGCAGTTCGGGAGCTCTGCGGGCCAGCGCGTCGGTCACGTCGTCCCGATAGCGGGCGTGCACCACGGTGATGCCGCCGGTCCTGCGGTCCGCCCAGCCGATGGGCGTCCCGTCGGGCAGATTGACGTACAGGCGGTCGTGCCCGAAGTACTGCCAAGCGGTGACCGTCAGTTCCTCGAGCATGCCCTGCCTCCTTCGCCCCTGAGTGGAGCTCGACCCTGCGGTGATGTCCGGTGCCGCCGGACG
>NZ_JBSGZJ010000199.1:0-12157 GCF_053610925.1 Streptomyces sp. NPDC054847
GGCAACGGCGGCTACCGACTGGCCAAGCCCGCCGAGTCCATCAGCATCGCCGACGTCATCCGCGTGGTCGACGGACCGCTGGTGTCGGTGCGCGGGGTCCGCCCCCCGGAGCTGTCCTACACCGGCCCCGCCGAGTCGCTGCTCCCCCTGTGGATCGCACTGCGATCCAACGTGCGCGAGATCCTCGAGGGCGTGTCGCTCGCCGATGTCGCATCGGCCCACCTCCCCGCCGACGTATCGGACTTGACCAAGCCCCCCAGCGCCTGGGTGAACCCCTGACACACTGGACCGAGCGTCACCGGTTCCCAGAGTGCGAGACGGCGGCGCCCAGTATGCGAAACACCCCTTGGTGCCGACGCCGCCTTCTGCCACGATCCCTAGCAATCAGGTAGGAAAACTAGGGATCAGGGGGTGGCCGTGGGAACGTTCGACCGCACAGACCGGTCACTGCCCCTCCTGACCTCGCGTCGTCACATCGACCTCGGCCGTACGTCCAGTGCCATCTGTAGGCCTCTCCAGCGCCGCAGAACCTGACTCGCCCAGAAGCGAGTGCCCTGCCCGCCGCCCCAAGTCTGTCGGCGGTTCGGGCGCCCTCGGCCGACCACGCCCCCGTTCCACTTCCCGGCCCGCGCGGGCATGCCTGCCGCCGACGGCCGCGGAGTGGAGTGCTGCCGCGCGCCGAGAAGCGCCACGCGTTTCGTCTTCGCACCTCCCTGCCCTGCCGCCTGAAAGGACACCGTCGTGTCTGCCGCAAGACCGCTCACCGCCCTGCGCACCATCACCGCCATAGCCGCGCTTCCCCTCCTGCTCACCTCGTGCGGCTACGGTTCCGAGTCCACCGACGACGGCAAACGGACCGAGGTGGCCGCGGACGCCAAGAAGCTGTCCGCCGACGAAGTGAAGATCGGCTACTTCCCCAACCTCACGCACGCCACCGCTCTGGTGGGGGTGCAGGAAGGCCTGCTCCAGAAGGAGCTCGGCGGCACCACGATCAAGGCGTCCACCTTCAACGCGGGCCCCTCCGAGATCGAGGCGCTGAACGCCGGCTCCATCGACATCGGCTGGATCGGCCCGTCGCCCTCCATCAACGGCTACACCAAGTCGAAGGGCTCGAACCTGCGCATCATCAGCGGTTCCGCCTCCGGCGGCGTGAAGCTCGTCGTCAACCCCGACAAGATCAAGTCCCTGGACGACCTCAAGGGCAAGAAGATCGCCACCCCGCAGCACGGCAACACCCAGGACGTCGCGTTCCTCAACTGGATCGCGGAGAAGGGCTGGAAGGTCGACGCGCAGAGCGGCAAGGGCGACGTCTCCGTGGTCCGCACCGAGAACAAGGTCACCCCGGACGCCTACAGGTCCGGTTCCATCGACGGCGCGTGGGTGCCGGAGCCGACCGCGTCGAAGCTGGTCACCGACGGCGCGAAGGTACTGCTCGACGAGGCCGACCTGTGGCCGGACAAGAAGTTCGTCATCACGAACATCATCGTCCGGCAGGAGTTCCTGAAGGAGCACCCGGACGTCGTCGAGGCCGTGCTGCGCGGCTCGGTGAAGACCAATGAGTGGATCAACGCCAACCCGGAGAAGGCGAAGGCTTCCGCGAACGCGGCGCTGAAGAAGGAGTCGGGCAAGGCTCTGCCCGCCGACGTCATCGACCCGGCCTGGAAGTCCATCACCTTCCTCGACGACCCGCTGGCCTCCACCCTCAACACCCAAGCAGAGCACGCCGTCAAGGCCGGTCTGCTGGAACAGCCCGACCTCAAGGGCATCTACGACCTCGCACCGCTCAACAAGGTCCTCAAGGCCGAAGGCAAAGACGAGGTCGACGACGCCGGTCTCGGCGCCGAGTAGCCGCAGGTCCCGGAGGAGGGACCCGTGACCTCATCGCAGTGACTGAACGGCGTAGAGGGCGCCGAAGACTGTGGCGAGGGCGCCGAGCAGCAGGCGCAGTGCGGTCTCGGGCAGGCGGGACTGGAGGTGCGCCCCGAGGTAACCGCCCACCAGCCCGCCGAAGCCGCAGGCCAGCCCGAGGTACCAGTCGGGGGCGACGTCCCCGGAGCCGGTCAGGGACAGCAGTGCGAAGGTCGCGGCGCCTGCCACGGAAGTGACGAAGGTGGAGGCGAGGGCCGCCGGGGCGACCTGACTCACGGGCATGCCCCGGCCGACCAGGACGGGACCGAGGACGGAACCGCCGCCGATTCCGTAGATCCCTCCGACGATGCCGACGGCCACGGCCAATCCGGTGATGGTGCGGGGGGAGGGCTCCGCCGCCGGGGCGGCCGGGGCCGGCCGGAGGGTGCGGGCGATCAGCCACAGGCCCAGCGGCATCAGCAGTCCGGCCACGAGCAGGCGGAAGACGGTGGGGCCGGGGACGGCGAAGACCCGTACCACCGCTCCGATGACCACGCCGGGCAGGGTGCCGATCACCAGGCGGCGGGTCAACGGGCTGTTCAGCAGGCCCCCTCGGCGGTAACGCAACAGGGCGCCGGGCCCGGCCACCACGTTGTACAACAGGTTCGTGGGGGTGACCGCCGGACTGGGTACGCCGAACACGCTCAGCTGCACGGGCAGCAGGAACACCGCACCCGAAACCCCCACGGGCGCGGTCACCACCGCGATCATCAGGCCGACTGCCGTTGCGTACAGTTCCGCCGACCCTGCCACTTCGGCCCCCGATCTCGAATGTCCGCCCAGTATCGCCACCTCGCATCGACGCCCCGTCGAAGGGTTCCTGCTACCGAGCGTTCGGCTGCCTCGTGCTCGTCCCCGAGGTCACCGATCCCGCCCAGCTCTTCGCGAAGGACGTGACACGACCAGGGATCCGACCGGTCGCCCATACGGACGCGCCTCCCGTGCAGCGGACGGGAGGCGGTGTCGTGAGCATCGATACGGCGCGACACGTCGCAGAGCCGGACGGACGCGAACTCGATCTCACCTGGCTGGAGTTCGGGCTGCCGGCCCAGTCGTCACCGTGCGGCGTCTGGGCTACAAGCACCTGCCCGACCGGCGTGAAGACCCCGACACCGCCCCTTGCCACGGGGCTTGAGGCAGCCACCGCCGGCCATCGCGCTGGATGTGCGCGCCGTCCCACCGCGTACGGGTACACCCGGCCCACGGCACCGGCTCCGCAGGATCATCGCTCTCGCACCGGAGCCGGTGCTGTCGTGCGTGGAGCGGGCGGTCCCGCCCGCACGAGGGGTCCTGCGCGCGCCGACGGCGGGCCCCAACACGCCATGTCGCTGGGGTCGCGCGGGTGTCACACACGGCGCGGCGCCGGAGGAAGGGCGACTTCATCGGCGGTGTGCGCCGGCGGTCAGCGTCCGCATCGTGGTCACCCGGACTCCAGGATACGGGCGACAGAGTGGCGGATCTCGGCGACCTGCTCATGAAACCCCAGCTCAGGCAGGTCCGTGGGAGACATCAGGTGGCGCAATACTGCGGCAACACCATCGGAGCGGATCTCCTTGTACGTTCCCTGTCATGCCAGCCGAACCCGCCCCCGCCGCTCTTCCGGTAGCCGCCGCGCGCCGCCGGCGGCTGCGTGCGGACCGGGCCCGGCACATCGCAGACCTCTTGCGGCACCAGATCCTGGCGGGGAGCTTCCCCGGCGGGATCCTGCCCCTCGAGGACGTCATCGCCGCCGACTACCGTGCCAGCCGCAACACCGTCCGGGAGGCCCTGGACCTGCTGCGCGACGAGCAGCTCGTCCACCGGCAACCGGGCGTCGGCACCGTGGTCGTCTGCGAGAAGTACCCGCACGGACTGGACCGCCTCCAAGGCCTGGCCGAGACCCTGCACGAGCACGGCCGGGTCACCAACGAGGTACGCACCGTCGGACCGGTCACCGCCCCCGGCCCGGTCGCTCATCGACTGGGCCTGCCCGAGCACACGGACGTGCTCTGCATCGAGCGGCTGCGCCGCCTGAACGGCCTGCCTCTCTCGCTGGACCTGTCCTACCTGCCCATGGACGTGGGCGGTGAACTGCTCGGCAGCGACCTGGAGAACACGGACGTGTTCCGGCTCCTGGAGTCGTTGACCGGCGGCCCGCTGGGCCATGCCGAGATCACCCTGGAAGCCGTCAACGCCGACGCGCACTGTGCCGCGGTACTCCAGGCCCCGCGCGGGGCCGCCGTACTGATGCTGGAACGACTGACCTGTCTGCCCGACGGGCGGCCGGTGGACCTCGAGTTCATCCGGTTCCGCGGCGACCGCATCACCATGAGCGGCGTGCTGCACCGCTCCGTCCGGGACTGAGCCCACCCCTCCTTCCGTTCCCCGCCGTTCCGGTTCTGCCGGGCCCCTTGGAGACCAACCATGCCTCTCGTACCGCAGCGCGCCGACGTGCCCGTGACCATCGACGAGTCCAAGTGCATCGACGGCTGCACCCTCTGCGTCGACATGTGTCCGCTCGATTCGCTCGCGATCCGCGAGGACAACGGCAAGGCGTACATGCACGTGGACGAGTGCTGGTACTGCGGTCCGTGCGCGGCCCGGTGTCCCACCGGCGCAGTCACCGTCAACATGCCCTACCTGCTCCGGTGAAAGGCCGAACCTTCATGCCCCGCAAGAGAAGCCGCCTCCTGTCGCTCCCCACGGTCGCCCTGCTGCTCCTGCCGACCACCGCCTGCGGTGGCACGGCCGACGCCGACGCCGACGGGAAGACGGTCACCGTGACCGTCGGCTACCAGTCCAAGACCATCAACACCGTCACCGCCGGCACCCTGCTGCGCTCACTCGGCTACTTCGAGGAGGAGCTCGCCGCCCGCGGGAAGAAGGACGGCGTCTCCTACAAGGTCGACTGGCAGGACTACGCGACCGGCGCCCCGATCACCGCCCAGATGACGGCGGGCAAGATCGACATCGGTTCGATGGGCGACTTCCCCCTGCTGATCAACGCGGCCCGTGGCAAGGAGCTCAAGCAGCCGACCAGACTGGTCGCGGTCACCGGATACAACCTGCGTGGCGGCCTGAACACCGTGGTCACCGCGCCCGGTTCGCCCCTCCGGTCGCTGGCCGACCTTCGTGGCAAGAAGGTGTCCACGAGTGTCGGTTCGGCCGCCGACGGCACCCTTGTCCGGGCCCTTCGGCAGGCCGGCATCGACCCGGACAAGGGCATCCAGAAGCTCAACCAGCAGCCCAGCGTGGGTGCTTCGGCCCTGGCCGCGGGCAGCGCCGACGCGCTGTCCCAGTTCGTCGCCTGGCCCGGCAAGCTGGCTTTCGAGGGCCGGGCCACCGCTCTGTACGACGGGGCGGAGCTGAACCTGCCGACCTTCCACGGGGTCACGGTCCGGGAGAGGTTCGCCAACGAACGGGCCGGGGTCCTCGACGACTTCCTCAGGGCACAGCGCCGTGCCACCGACCACCTGCGCGCCCAGCCGGTCGCCGCCGCCGAGTCGGTGGCAGAGACGACGGGGCTGCCGGCCGAAGTGGTCTACCTCTACAACGGCGCCAACGGCATCGCCACCTTCGACCCGGAGCTCCGCCCGGAGTTGATCGCCGCTCTCAAGGAGGACGTCCCGGTGCTGAAGGCCGCCGGGCTGGTGCGCGACGTCGACGTGGACGCCTTCGTGGACCCGGCGCCGCTGAAGCGGGCCGTGCGGGACTCCGCCTACCCGAAGGCGGGCACCGTGAAGCCCGAGCTGTGGCTGAACGGCGAGACCAGCACCCGCACCTTCGACAGTCCCAAGGAACTGCTGAAGGCGGCCAAGGGCGCCGACGTGCGGGCCGCCTACGTGCCGGACGACCTGACCGGCACCCTTTGGTTCGCGCACAAGTCGGTATGGGTCGCGGACGACTCCGAGCTTCGCGCCTTCGTCACCCGGGCAAGTGCCGAGAAGTTCACCGGCCGGAACGCCGGAGCGAGGATCATCAGCTACGCGGACGCCGTGAGGCTGGCGTCATGAGCCTCGGCCGCCGCCTGCTCCGCGTGGCCTCGTTGGCCGCGGCCCTCGGAACGTGGCAGTTGCTGACTTCCTTGGACGTCAACGTGTGGCTGCGCTTCGAGCAGTTCCCCACAGTCGGTGAGGTCGCGTCCGCCTTCGCCGACCGGATCGGCACCGGTCCCTACTGGCAGGACCTCGGCCACAGTCTGCGCCGGATCGTGCTGGGATTCCTGCTGGCCGCGGTGCTGGGGGTGGCGACCGGCACGGCCATCGCCCGGTCCCGATGGGTTTCCGACCTGCTGGGGCCGCTGGTGGAGGTGGTGCGGCCCGTGCCGGCGATCGCCCTGGTCCCGGTCGCCATCCTGCTGCTGCCCACCAACGAGCAGGGCATCGTCTTCATCACCTTCGCCGCCGCCTTCTTCCCGGTGGTGGTGTCGACCCGGCACGCGGTCCGGGCACTCACCCCGGTATGGGAGGAGGCCGTGCTCACCATGGGCGGCGGTCGGCTGAGGGTGCTGTTCTCCGTGGTGCTGCCGGGCGCCCTGCCGGGCATCTTCGGCGGCCTGTCCGTAGGCATCGGCGTCTCGTGGATCTGCGTGATCTCCGCGGAGATGATTTCCGGCGAGTACGGGGTGGGTTACCGCACCTGGCAGGACTACACGATCGTCGACTACCCGGCGGTGTTCGTCGGCATGGCCACCATCGGGGCCCTCGGATGGCTCACCTCCACCACGGTGGAACTGCTCGGCCGTCGCGCCACCTCCTGGCTGCCCCGCCCGGCCGGGCAGGGAGGTGCCGGCGCACCGCGTCCGGGTTCCCGCAGGTCCCGCCGTGCTCCTGGCGACGTGGGCGCCGGACCCACCGCCGGGATCCGTACCGCTGTTCCCCGGAAGGAGCCCGTCTCATGAGCACGGCGACCGTGCCCACCGCCCCCGCGCCGAGGGGCGCCGAACTCACCCTGCACGACGTACGGCTCGGTCATGCGGACGGCGCCGCCCTCCCCGGCACGGTCGCGCTGCGGATCGCGCCAGGAGAACTGCTTGCCGTGGTGGGGCCCTCCGGCTGCGGGAAGTCCACTCTCCTGCGCACCCTCGCCGGCCTGCTGCCTCCGCTGGACGGGCGGGTCACCCAGGACGGTGAGCCCGTCGGCCGGCCCGCGGCCGACCGGGCGCTGGTCTTCCAGCACGATGCCCTGCTGCCCTGGCGGACCGTCCGCGCCAACGTCGAACTGCCGCTGGCGATCCGCAGGGTCCCCCGGGCCGAACGGCGGCGGTCGGCGGGCGAATGGCTGGAGCGGGTCGGTCTGGCCGGACATGCCCACAAGCTGCCGCACCAACTGTCAGGAGGACAGCGGCAGCGCGTCCAACTCGCCCGCGCCCTGGCCGGCCGGCCCCGGGCGGTGCTGATGGACGAACCCTTCGGCGCACTCGACGCGCACACCCGCGCCGGGATGCAGGACCTGCTGGTCGACATCCTGCGCGGCACCGGCGCGACCGTCGTCTTCGTCACCCATGACGTCGACGAGGCCCTCTACCTCGGCGACCGGATCGCCCTGCCGGCAGGCGGGCAGGTGCTGGACGTGCCCCACCCGCGTGACCGCGATGCACAGCACTCGTCCGGCACCGCCGAACTGCGGCGCCGCATACTCGAATCCCTCTGAAAGGCACTGCCCGTGGACACCCTGGTGGACGCCCCACTGACGGTCCCGGCCCTCGCGGACGCGACCGAACTGCCTTGCGACGTCCTCGTCATCGGCGGTGGTACCGCCGGCACCATGGCCGCGCTGACCGCCGCCGGACGCGGCGCGCAGGTGCTGCTGCTGGAGAAGGCGCACGTGAGGCACTCCGGCGCTCTGGCCATGGGCATGGACGGGGTCAACAACGCGATCATTCCGGGGCGGGCCGAACCGGACGACTACGTCGCCGAGATCACCCGCGCCAACGACGGCATCGTGGACCAGTCCACCGTCCGGCAGACCGCGACCCGTGGCTTCGACATGGTCCAGCGCCTGGAGTCGTACGGGGTGAAGTTCGAGAAGGACGAGCACGGCGAGTACGCCGTCCGCCAGGTACACAGGTCCGGTTCGTACGTGCTGCCGATGCCGGAGGGCAAGGACGTCAAGAAGGTCCTCTACCGGCAGTTGCGGCGGCGCGAGATGCGGGAGCGGATCCGCATCGAGAACCGGGTCATGCCGGTCAGGGTGCTGACCCACCCGGACGACGGCCGGGCCATCGGCGCGGCCGGGTTCGACACCCGCACCGGCGCGTTCGTCACCGTCCGGGCGGGCGCGGTGATCCTGGCCACCGGGGCGTGCGGCCGGCTCGGTCTGCCTGCCTCGGGCTACCTCTACGGAACGTACGAGAACCCGACGAACGCGGGCGACGGTTATGCCATGGCCTACCACGCGGGGGCCGCGCTCACCGGGATCGAGTGCTTCCAGATCAACCCGTTGATCAAGGACTACAACGGACCGGCCTGCGCGTACGTCGCGAACCCGTTCGGCGGATACCAGGTGAACCGTCACGGCGAGCGGTTCGTGGAGTCGGACTACTGGTCCGGTCAGATGATGGCCGAGTTCGCTGCCGAACTCGCCTCCGACCGGGGGCCGGTGTACCTCAAGCTCAGCCACCTGCCCGAAGAGACCATCGCCGCCGTCGAATCGATCCTGCACACGACGGAGCGGCCCACCCGTGGCACGTTCCACGAGGGCCGCGGCCACGACTACCGCACCCACGACGTCGAGATGCACATCTCGGAGATCGGGCTGTGCGGCGGGCACTCGGCCTCCGGAGTACGCGTCGACGCGCATGCCCGCACCACCGTGCCCCGGCTGTACGCGGCCGGCGACCTGGCCTGCGTGCCGCACAACTACATGATCGGCGCGTTCGTGTTCGGCGACCTGGCCGGTGAGGACGCCGCGCGGTACCGGGCCTACGAGGGAGAACTCCCCCAGGACCAGCTGGCCGCCGCCCACGAGCTGGTCTACCGGCCGCTGCGCAACCCGGACGGGGCGCCGCAGCCGCAGGTGGAGTACAAGCTGCGGCGGTTCGTCAACGACTACGTGGCACCGCCGAAGACGGGTGCGAAGCTGTCCCTGGCAGTGGAGGCGTTCACCCGGATGTCGGAGGAGATCGCCGGGATGGGGGCGCGGACCCCGCACGAACTGATGCGGTGCGCGGAGGTCACCTTCATCCGGGACTGCGCGGAGATGGCCGCCCGGGCCTCACTGGCACGGACCGAGTCCCGGTGGGGTCTCTACCACGAGCGGCTGGACCACCCGAAGCAGGACGACGCGGGCTGGCTGCACCACCTGGACCTGCGCAAGTCGCCATCAGGGGCCATGGAGTTCACCGCCCGCCCCGTAGAGCCGTACGTGGTCCCGGTGCCGGAGTTCGCGCCGGCACCGGGACCGGAGCGGCGGCTGGGCGAGGTCACGCTGGTTCCGGTGGCCACGGCCGGTCCACGGGACGCCGCCCCGGCCGCCCGCCCGGCCGCGCCCGCGACGGCCCCGGTGCCGGCCCGGCCCCAGGAGCCCTCCGCGCCCGGCCCCGCCCTGCTCCGCCTCGTCTCCCTCGCCGAGGAGTCGCCCGACCTGGACGCGCTGCGGCCCTACCTCACCGACGCCGACCCGGCGGTCCGGGTGGCCGCCGTGGCGGCCCTGGGCGAGACCGTGCCGACCGGAGCCGGCCCTGCGCTCGCCGAGCGCCTGCGGGACACCGCACCCCAGGTCCGGGTGGCCGCCGCGGCGGCCCTGCGCGAGCTCGTCGAAGTCCTGCCCGCCGAGACGGCGTTCGGGGCCGCTCTGCGGGAGGCGCTGGACGTCGATGATCCGGCCGTCCGCGCCGCCGCCCTCGACGTACTGCGGGCCCTGCGGCTGGGCGATGCCGGGATGTACGCCGCCGCGCTCGACGACACGGACATCGAAGTCCGCATCACCGCCGTCCGGGGCCTGGTCTCGGTGGACGCGGTCCCGGAACTGGCGGCGGCCGCCGCCGATCCGGCCCGCGAGGTCCGGGTCGCGGTGGCCCGCGGCCTCGCCGCTGTGCACGCCCCGGTCCCGGCTCCGCTCGATCCGCTGCTGGACGACCCCGACTCGCTCGTGCGGAGTGCCGCGCTGGCCGCGCTGGCCACCACCGGCTGCCCTCCCCACTACGCCGAACTGGCCTCTGCCGCCCTCGACGATCCCGCCTGGCAGGTCCGAGCCGGCGCCGCGACCGCCCTTCGGGCGGCCTCGCCCGCCCAGGCCGTCCCCCCTCTCGCCAAAGCCCTGGCCGACCCCAACGCGGACGTCCGCAAGGCCGCCGTGCTCTCCCTCCTCCCCCACCGCGCCGACCCCGAAGCCGGCGCCGCCCTCGCAACCGCCACCACCGATCCGGACGCCGACATCCGCGCATACGTGTCCCGCGCGGTCTCCTGACGCGACGGACATGCCGGAGCCGCACCCGCGGATCCGGCAGATGCGATCGGGCCCGGCTACCCGTACCACCTCGTCGGCGATCGTGCGGGTCGGCGGCGCCGAGCGGGGCAAGGCGGTCATCATCCTCAACCCCGCCGAGCCGCCGCTGATGATGCGTGACACGGTCTTCGCCCTGGTCACCCTGCCCGAGGGCGAGGACGGCGAGACCGCGAAGGCCCGGTGGCGAGTTCGCCACGGCTGCGGGACCCGCCACGAGGGCGGAGCCCGCAGCCGACTGTTCGCCGGGACAGGGGTCAGCCGCTGACCGTGATGTTCGAGGTTCCGCTGCTTTGGTAACCCTCGGTGGCCATGATCATGTAGTACCTGAACTGGCCCATGTTCATGCCCGCGCGCGCCCAGGCGTCGAAGTGGTTGCCGGTAGTGATGGTGCCGGAGCCACTGGTCACCTTCGACTGCCGGACGCTCCAGTACTGGTCGAAGGTGCGGGTGCCCTCGACGGAGGGGGCGTTGTACCGCGTCGTCTTGTAGATGTCGTACGTGCCGCCGTCGCTGTAGACGGTGCCCCTGTACTCGCCAGTGGGCCGGTAGCTGCCCCAGTTGTCGACGATGTAGTACTCCACCAGCGGGTTCGACGTCCAGCCGTAGAGGCAGCCGTAGCCGTTGCCCGACGGGTTGAAGTAGCCGGTGTAGCGGACCGTCCTGCGCCCGCCGGTGTTCCACCCCTTGCCGGCGACGAAGTTGCCGCAGTTGGTCCACCGGGTGCTGTAACTGCCGCCGCCGTTGAGCGTCATGGAGACGGAGCCGCCGCCGTCGGTCCAGAACGAGTAGTACATGCCGTCGTAGCCGGTCTGGTTGGTGGTGATGGTGGTGGCGGCGTGGGCGGTGCCGGGCAGCAGCAGTCCGGACGCCGTGGCGAGCGCGACGGTGCCGGCGCCGCCGAGGAAGCCTCGTCGGCTCAAGCCGCTGAAGGGAGCGGGGTTCTGCGTGATCTGGTCCTGCTGCGTGCCGTCCTGCTGCATGCGTCCTCCCGATGAAGGCTGGTGGGGGCGGGTGGCTTCTGCTGCCCGCGGCCTTGCATGGAACACGGCGGGGGTCGCCCGTCGTCGTGCCGCAACGACCGACCGCCATCCCCGGTCACATGACGCGAGGGGAACGACAGTCTCCTGCCGTTCGGTGGCCACAGTTTTCGTAGAACACCATGAGCCTGTCAACGCTTTCGACATTCTTTCGGAAACACTTCGATGACCAGAAAGGGCCTTGCGCGTACGCCTTCGCTGGTCAAGCCACCTCTCACGCAAACCGTTGTGGAGGGATGGAATGAGATGAGGAAGGGACGTAGCGCATGCATGTATCCAACGTTCGAAACTTTCGAACGGGTGTGGCCGCGACGGCGGCGGCCCCAGCTGGGAACGACTGCGCGCGAACGGGCTGGCATGAGTCACCGCGTACGACGCGGCGTACTCCGTGACGGTCGCCTACGTCGAGGTGCGGTGCCGCGCCCGGACCCTCAACCGCGGGGCGGCGACCGGGTGAGCAAGCACACCACCCGTCGCCGGCTTCAGCGGATGACCGGGACAGTGCCATCACCTTCCGTGGTCCCCGCATCCATCAGAAGAAACAGCAGGTCATAGGCCCTTTGCAGCAGGCTCAAGAATCGCCACGCACTCCACCTGATGCGTCATCGGGAACACGTCAAAACCTCACCCTGCAAGAAAAGAGCAGGTCAGAGGCCCTTCCTCGAGCGTCAGACGTCCACTTTAGACGTCGTTTCTTATGGCGTGATCGTTCGTTGAACCGTGGCATGACGGATCTCGTTGAGCGGCTGGTACCGGATGAGTTGTGGGTGTTGTTCAGGCGAGTG
>NZ_JBSGZJ010000200.1:0-12152 GCF_053610925.1 Streptomyces sp. NPDC054847
CCTGAGCGAACCTCCGCGTGAACACCGACCACGCCGCGACCGCCGCGCCCTCGGCGGCCACGGCCTCGGCGTGCAGCCGGTCCCTGTCGAAGCCCTGCCGGGCCAGCCTCTCCCGGTCCCACCCGGCGATCCGCTCGGCCTCTGCCTCCGGGTGAAACTGCACGCCCCAGGCCCTCGCGCCGACTCGGAATGCCTGGTGGGGGCAGGCCGCGCTGGACGCCAACCAAACCGCGTCCGGCGGAAGTTCGGTGATCGCGTCGACGTGCCGCTCGATCGCGGGAACCGCCGAGCCGAGCCCGTACAGCAGCGGATCGTCGGCGGCTTCGGAACGCATCCGGATCTGTGTGCTGCCGAACTCGGGCTTTCCGTGACGCGCCCGTACGCTGCCGCCCGCAACCTGTGCGAGCAACTGGCCACCGAGGCAGATGCCGAGGACGGGGGTGCCGGCGTCCAGCGCCTGCGAGACGAGGCTGCGGGTTGCCGGGAGCCAGGGCGCGCGCTCGTCGTCGTCCGGCAGGAAGCCGCCGCCGAGTACGAGGAGCGGCCTGCCGTCGAGCGCCTGGGGCAGGGCCTCACCCTCGTAGGGGCGCAGCACTTCGAGGCCGATCCCCGCCTCGCGCAGCCAGGCCCCGACCCGGCCGGGACCGCCGCTCCTGGTGTTCTGTACGACCACGGCGGTCGGCGGGCCCGGTGCGTGCGAGGGCGTCATCGCCTCAGCTCCCTGCTCGGCATCTGCGTTCGCCGCGTTGGTCCCTACGTTGATCGCAGCAGATCAGGGCGCGACGTGCGACGTCAACGGTCCGTCGGCCGCCGTACTCGGAGGGCTGGCCTCCAGTTCCCTTGGGGCGACGGGGCTGACGCTGACCATCGAGTAGCGTGCCGCGCCGACTCGGTCGACGCCGACGCCCACTTGGCGGGTCGATCCTCGGCTGAGGGGAGCGACTCTCGCGCTGCGACCTCGCCCAGGCTTCCAGGGGGGCTTATGCCGCCGGGTCGCCGTGCAGCGTTGCCACCACCGGCGTCCTGGCGTCCCGGACGTCGCGGAACGGCCCTTCAGCGGCCAGCACAAGCAAAAGCCCCTGAGGGGGACGTGACGGCCACCCCAGGAGCTCTCGCTCAGCCACTCCAACGGGAGCGCTTGGAGTTAACCCCACCACCATCCCACCCCCCATCGCCCGCGGAGCGTCCGCCACGGCAATAGTCCCCTGGACGGAGGTGCGATCCGCCCGGAGGGGCTGTCCCCGGTGGCTCGATCGGCGTGGTCCCCCGTCACGGGGGCGGCGGGCTCATGCCACTCGCAGAGCAGGACGGTGGCGTCATCTCTAAGCTGTCCGGGCAGTTCGCAGGAGGCAGGTTCCTACGGCGTCAGCACACGCGGAGAGAAGGCGCGGCCATTGCTGTGGACACTGGTCGTGGCCGCAGGGCAAGTCCGGCATCGGCCTCGGCGTCTACCGAATCAATGGGAGCGTGACACGTGATCGGGTGTCACCTCGGCACGGTGACCTGAAGCGAGCTGGGTGAGCAGCAGGGCGATGTCGTCGGCCCGGTACGAGGAGCCCCGGGCGTTGTGCAGAAGCCGGTCGGCGAGTTCGTCCGGTGTGTCCGCTCGGGCGTGGGCCAGGGATGCTCGCAGGCGGTCAATCCCTACGTTGATGTCGGCGCCGCGTTCCTCGACCAGTCCGTCGGTGTAGAGGGCAAGGACGGACCCTGGTGGGAGTTCGATCCGGGTTGCCGGATAAGTGCTTGCGCGATCCACACCGAGGAGTGGGCCGATGTCCAGTTCAAGGGCGTTGGTCATCGCGTTGGGACGGCGGAGCAGGGGTGGGGGATGGCCGGCGGTCACAGCACAGGCGTGGTGGCCGTGGGGTTCGAGGTGGATGTAGCAGCAGCTGGCCAGCAGCCCGGGGTCGAGGTCGACGAGGGTTCGGTTGACGCCCGCCATCACATCGCCGGGTGTATGGCCTACCGCCGCGAAGGCCCGTACGGCGCTGCGCAACTGGGCCATGGTGGCCGCGGCGGCGATGCTGTGGCCCTCCACGTCTCCGATGACAAGAGAGACCCCACTACCGGTGGGGATGACGTCGTACCAGTCGCCACCGATGTCCATCCCACTGGTGCCGGGCAGATAGCGCGCGACGGTGCGGATACCCGGGACTACTGGCAGCCGGTGCGGCAGGAGCGCTTGCTGCAGGCCCCGCGCGAGGGCGAACTCGGAGTCGTAGAGCCGCGCTCGTTCCAAGGCCTGGGCGATCAGCCCGGCAAGTGCGGTGAGGACGCCGCGGTCCCTCTGCGTGAACCGGTGGATCTCGTCGAAGCCGAGGACGCAGGTGCCGACAGGGTGGCTGGAGGCGATCAGTGGCAGATACGCCCAGGAGCGTACGTCGCCCGTGGGGATTCCGGGGTAGCCCTGGGAGAGGTCCTGCTGCGACTCTATGAAGAGCGGCGTGCCGGAGGTCAGGGTCTCCGTACCGGGCAGCCGCGCGTGCAGCGGTACGCCCTCCAGCCAGTCGAGGAAGTCTTCGTGGTGGCCGGTGTGAAAAAGCAGACGCATCGTTCCGTCGCGGACCACGTAGATCGCCAGCTGCTGGCCTCCGAATGCCGGTAGGAGCTGGTCGGAGATGACTTCGCAGACTTCGCGGGCGGTGACCGCCTCGGTCAGCGCGCTGCCCAGCTGCAGGACGTGGTACATGACGCCCAGGCGCGCCGGTGTGGCATCGGCTGCTGTCTCGGCCGAGGCGGCGGATGGCGTTGAGGTCGAGGACGAATCGTCGACGGGCACCACACGGCCGGTTACTCCGTCTGCTTCCGGATGGAGAGAGAACGCGAGCCACCGGTCGGGCGGTCGGCAGGCAAGGAAGGACACTGGCGCCTGCGAGATCATGGCGGACCGGTGCCGGTACTCGACGTCGGGATCGGACAGCCACGGCAGTACGTCCGGGAGAAACTGTTGCAGCAACTCGTCGCCGCGCACGCCCAGCAGCCCCAGGGCGCTGTGGTTGGCGTAGGTGACCCGCCCGTCTGGGGCGAGGGAGATCAGACCGTCCCGCAGCCGTTCGACCGCGGCGACGGCCGCGCTGCCGGCCTGCGCGTCGACGACCGTGCCGACCAGGCGCGTGCGTGCCTGCGCGCTGTCGGCCTCCAGTGCGCGGCCCCACAACTCAACCGTGCGGTACCCCTCACTGCTGTCCCTGCGATCCCGTATGCGCAGGCGCCACGCTTTGATCCGGCCCTCGGCGGCTGCCGCGCGGGCGGCCGCTCGAAGGGCCGCGCGGTCGCCGGGATGGAGGCAGGAAGCAAGCGTTTCGGCCCGTCCGTCGAAAGCACGGGGGTCAAGACCGAAGATCGCGCAGAGCTCGTCGTCCACGGTGATGATGCCGGTGACGAGGTCCCATTCGAACAGGCCGGCCCGCACGGCCGGTGCCGACGGAGCCGGTGTCTCGACGGGAATCGTCTGCGGGTCGCACTCGACGGGATCGCCGGTACGGGCGCGGAGGTCGGAGAGGGCGGCACCGAGCCGGTTGGCAACGGTCCGCACATGACGGCGCTGGGCCTTGGACATCCCTTGGCCGCCGGATGACGCCGCCCAGACGATCGCCAGCGCACCAAAGGTCTCCTCACCTGAGCCCACCGGCACGGAGCAGGAGCCGAAGGCGTACGGCAGAGCCACCGCGAGCTGGGGATACCGGCGCGTCGTCTCCTCCGCGTCGGCCAGGTGGACCGTGCGCCCGGAGCTGTAGGCTGCGGCGACCGGGATGGGACTGCTCACCGGAATGAGGCGCCAGCCCCCGAGCAGAGAGGGCGGCACGCCACAAGTCGCGGCGAGCACGATGGACCGGCGGTCGCGGGAGCGGAGAAATACACTCCCCGCATAAGCGCCGGTTCCTTCGACGGCTTCGACGACGGCCGCAGCAAGCAGATCCTCACGCTCCGCCGTCACGCCGCCGATCATTTCGCGCATACTCCCAGTGTGCGCAGGTCGGTCCCACCGGCCCAAGACGGCAGCGCAGCGGGACGCATCTATCGCAGCGGTCGCCGCGATCCGGCCTTGGCTCCGCCCTGGCCCGAGGCGCGCCGGCGAGTCTCGACCACTTGCCCGGCCGGTTCCGGCGCGGCTTCCCCAGAGGCGGCCGCCGGCCTTCAGCCTGCGCCGCGATGACCTGCTCGAGGGCGAGGGCGATCACCGGTCGATCTCGCTCTCGCCGAGCTCGACAGCCCTCGCCCTCGCGCTTGCCCTCGCCGTCGCCGGCGTCGGCAGCGGCATCTGCGCCGGCTCGTCGTAGGTCACCTGCACGAACGTGTCCTTGCTGATCTCGTAGCCCTTGCTGATCTCGTCGTCGGTGAGCGGCTTCCCGTCCAGCTCGCGCACCTTTCGGTACCGCACGCGGCCGTGCCAGCGAGGTGCACCTGCCGGAACGAGATCGAATGGTCACGGGGCCGGACCAGCTCGGGCGGGCATGGCGAGAGACCTCCATGACAGCCCCGAAACGGCCGGCGTACGGCGCTGCGCAGCGGGAAGGTCGCCCGGGCGGGAGGCGTCAGATGTGCCAGGAGCGGATGCGGGCGGCCGCGTCGTAGGCGTCGCTGCGGCCCGTGTCGATGTCCCGGGCGAGGTCGCCCAGCGCGGCGTAGGGGGCGTCGATGCCGCGTCGTCGGCCCACAAGGACTCGTCTCCTTCGCTCCGTCCCGCCTGGGCCGACCGGCGCCCACGTCACGGTCCGGATCCGGCTCGGCGAGGACGACCTGCATGTGGTCAGCGCCGGCCGCGCGCTCATTGCCCACCACAGGCGGCGGAACACCACCGGTACCCGTACAACCATCAACCACTCCGGTGAGTCCCACATTTCACGCACCGCTCCCACATGAATCGCACACATTCGCGGCGCTCCCGACCTTAGGCAGGCCATGACCCACCCGCAGCAGCCGTACAACCAGCCCCAGCAGTACCCGCACGGACAGCCCCAGCCGGGATACGGCTACCCGCAGCAGCCCGGCCCGTACGGTCACGGCCCCGCCCCCTACCAGCCGCCCCCGCCGCCGAAGAAGGGCATGGGCGCCGGCGCGATCGTCGCCATCGTCCTCGGCTCCGTGTTCGGCGGACTGATCCTGCTCGTCATCCTCGGAGCGGCCCTCAGCGACAGCAGCACGAGCACGAAGAAGCCGGTCACGTCGGAGGCGGCGGAGAAGGCGCCGGTGAAGAAGGACGACGCCCAAGCGGACGCGAAGCCCGCCACCAAGCCGAAGACCGAGCCCGCAGCCGAGCCGGCCGAACCCGCCCCGGTCCAACTCACCGTGACGAAGACGACGTTCAGGCCGAGCATCCTCCACGACGGCGGCGACTACACCAGCGTCCAGGTCACCATCGCCAACAACAGCGACGAGCAGATCGACATCAACCCGCTGTACTTCGCGATCACCGACACCACCGGCCTGAAGCACAACCACGAGCTCGGTGAGGACGAGAACCAGATGGACATGATGGACCTCGCCCCGGGCGAGAAGGCCACGGGCGTCATCACCGGCAAGGGCAAGTTCACCCCCAAGTACGTGACGTACACCGACGGCCTGTTCGGCGAAGGCGTCCGCGGCAACGTGTCCTGACCGGTCGAATGCCAGGCCGAGCCGGAAGTGCCGCACAGGCGGCCACGGCGACCGTTCTGCCGTCCGGGCTGAACGCCGTCCGGCCTCGCAGGTTCGGCAGCCGTCCGTCCGGAACCAGCTCCGTGAAGGACGCGCCCGGCGTCTGCCAGTCCCACAGGTGCACGCCCCCCGCGTAGCGGCCCCGGGACGTCAGCAGATAGCGGCCGTCGGGGCTGAGGTCGTTCCCCGTGAGCGAGCTGACCTCGGCGAGCGAATCCTTCTTCCACGGGCGGCGTGGGTCGGCGACATCCCATAGGTCGAGTGCCTCGCCGCGGACCGCCAGGAGAGGCCGGTCGGGCGCGCGGCGGGGGCGGACCTCGTGGACCGGTGGCCGACGTCGGCGAGACGCGGACGCCCAGCGTCAGTGCGGCCGCCGCGGTCGTGATGGCCGCGGTCGCTCTCGTGGGCTTCATGTCCCCCGTGTTCTTGTCATGAGTGTTCTTCCTTGCGGGGTCAGTTGCTCTGGGTGCGTTCGAGACGGCGTGCCCTGACCCGCCTGGCGGGTTGGGCGGGGTCTCCGACCGCCCCCGCTCCGCGGGTCCGCCCGGCACCGGGCCGCGGGGAGAGCCGGCCGGCGACGCGGGCGAGGGCGTCCCCGTCCGGGCCGGCGGCGATGTGGAAGTGCGACCGCTTCACGGGATCGAGGTCGCCGCCCCAGACGACCGTGCCTTCGCAGTCCAGGAGGATGTCACGCACGATCAGTTCATGGTGGGGCCACAACTCCTCGGAACCGCCGAGGGGGTAGGCGGTGGGGTGTAGGCAGAGTCCGGTGCCGGAGAGGTAGTTCGACTCGAACTCCGCGGCGACGGTCCGGCTGGTGGTGTGGCCGCTGACGCCGCCGCCCTGGCCGGTGTCGAGGGGCGCGATCTCGTAGTGCCAGCGCCGGGCGACGTGCAGGAGCACGGTCGCCACCGGGCCGTCCCGCAGGTCCACGGAGGCCGAAGAGCCCACCACCGTACGGGTGCTGACGGCGTCGGGGGTGATGGGCCACCCGTTCAGGGATCTGTCCCGGGTCCATGCGGCGCTCCCCCCGTTCGACGCGGAGACCGGGGCGGCGGCGGCCGGGCCGGCGTGGGCGATCCAGGCGGCCACGGCGGCGCCGGCCCCGGCGGCGAGGATGCCCCGGCGCGAGATGGTGCGGCTCACGCTATTCCCCTTCCATACGTCGGGTGATGACGGTGTGCAGTCCATCGACGAACGAGTCGAGTTGGTCCGCGGGGATCTTCTCCGGCCACTGGGACTCGTCCTCGGGCAGAAAGAACTTCTTGCCCCAGTCGAACGCGGAGAAGAAGTCGAAATCCAGCAGGATGTTCCGCACGGTCGCCTCGAACGTGCTGCGACTGCCGCTGAACCGGGTGTCGTAGAAGTGGGTGAACCGCTTCCCCGAGCGGTTCGCTCCATCCCAGAAGTGGTACGTGAACAGGGCGTCGGACAGGAGCCTGTCGTCCCCGCCGCCCGACTCGCCGTCAGAGCCGTGCAGCATGCGGGAGAGGTTGTAGGCGTCGACATCGGCGATGAGGTCGTCACTGCTGAACCGGGATTCCACCGTCGCGGATCCGACGACCTGGACGCAGAAGTTCTCGCCGGTCATCGAGCGGTGGTCCTCACGCCACTGCGTGTAGGCGTTGAGGATGTCCCCCGCCCATCCGCAGCCTTCTCCCACGGTCGCGTCGTTGCCGCTGCCGGGGCGGCTGTAGTGGCCCTCGGCGGCGGCGCCGAAGTGCGCGAGGGTGATGTCGTGGTTCGCCCGCGGATCGTAGTAGGTTAGCCTGTCGCCGGGTTCGATGCCCGCGTCCGCGCAGGCATCCATGATGTCCCAGGAGATGCCGCCGAGAATGGCATCCCATTTCACGCCGTGATAAGCGGGTTCGGCCGAGCGCAGGAACGCCAGCGTTCCGTCGATCACCGAGTGCCGGGGAGGTCCGGAGCCCATGGCGGAGATGACGCCCTCGACGCGCTTCACGAAGTCGATGTACTCCCGCAGGCTCTGATCACCCTGGCCGGTGAAGTCGAGGCTGGACACCCCGAGGTCGCTTTCCCGCCGCCAGACGTTGGCGTCGAGGCCGTAGCCGGCCTGGAACTGGTACTCCCGGATCTGGTTGAACGACCAGTTGTGCGGCATCGGATAACCGAGGTTCCCGGAGTAGCCCCAGGACATGCCCGAGACGAAGGACCAGCGGGCGCCGGCCTCGCGGGAGACGCGTTCACAGACGTTGCGGGTGCCGTACACGCCGAAGACGTAGCGGGCGCCGTTCTGCTCGAAGGCCGTGCGGACACCGTGGAAGTAGGGCAGGACGTTCGAGGTGATGTGGTGGTCCTGAGCGTCGTAGTCCACGGCGAAGTAGATGCAGGATCCGTGCGGGATGCCGTGTTCCCTGGCCTTGGCGACGGCCTTGACCCCCTGGTCGTATCCCTTCTCGTAGGTGAAGTTGAACAGCTGGGTCCCGTTGTACTGGAACAGCGGGAACAGCCTGAGACCGCCGTCGATGATGTCCTGCGCCTCGCCGGGCTTGAGCGCCTTGCCGAGGTAGTGCTCGTCGTCGGGGTCGAGGTGCTCGTCCAGGTACCGGCCGATGATCCGGTAGTCCTCGTTCCACAGGGCCTGGGCGCGTTCCTTGCTGGTGTACGCGGCGGTGTCGCAGCCTTCGGCGTCGCGGCTGGTGTCACCGCAGGAGACGAGCAACTGGGCCCAGGTCTGGAAGTTGTAGGTGCCGGTGGGGATCTGGGAGAACGCCTGGAAGGCGTTCACCCAGTGCTCGATGTCGGGCCACGGGACGTCGCCGTCCTCCTCGGGCCAGGGCATGTCGCCGAACACCTTTTCGGAGGCGAAGTGGACGGCGCTGCCGTCGCTGCCCCAGGTGGGGGAGTTGAACCAGCAGGCGGCGCGGAACAGCAGCGCCAGGTCGGCGGGCAGGGAGCTGCCGGTGCCCCTCGTCTTCAGGGCCTGCTGCGTACCTTCGCCGAAATAGCCGTTGATGGTGGCTTTGTCCAGGCCGAGTTCGTACTGGACGGCCAGCATCAGCCCCTGTTGCACGTCGCGCGAGTAGTGGCCGTCGCACGGCACCAGGTTCATGGCGTGGATGCGGACGAGCTGGACGTAGCGCTGGTTGAGGTGCTGCTGGATGCGCTTGGTGGTGCCGTGGCCGCCGGGCACGGTACGGAACTGGTCCATGCGCAGCAGCGAGCGGGTGATGCGGGCCCACAGGTCGGCGTCGATGTGCGAGCCGGGAAGGAGACCGATGTCGCCGTAGAGTTCACCGAGGGAGGCCGTGGCCGTCGAGTCCCATACGGCGGGATGCTCCGAGCCGTAGTAGCCCTTGCACCACAGCGCGGCGTTGTAGATGCGGACGATGTTCGTGTTGGTCTCCTGGTCGGGGAACCGGAAGCGCTTCTTCACCGCTTCGAAGGTGCCCGGCCCGAAGTTCTTGACGGTCGGGGATATCCCCAGTTCGTGCTGGAGTGCCTGGGTGAGGCAGTCCACTGTCGCCCAGCCCGTACTGCCGTCTGTCGGGCACGGAACGTACCCGGGCGCGTTCGCGTAGGTCGCGTTGACCCACTTCTGGGCAGCCAGGACATTCGGGTCTTCCGACATGCGCATCCTCCACGGTTCAGATTCGTCTGCCCGGAGCGCGGTTCGCCGGGCGGGGCGGTGGAGCCGCCGCGTGGCCGGCGCGCGGGAGCGGTTCGGCCGCGCCCCGAGCCGGGCGGGAGAGGGAGCGGGTGCCGATGGGGCTCCCGTGTCTGAGTGGCGGCTTCTCCTCGCCTCTCCGCGGCACGGGAGCCTCGTGTGACGCGGCCCTCGAGGTCGGCAGCGTGGCACTCCCCGTCCCACGGCCCGCACTGAAGAGGCTCCATCTCGTTCCGGCACGCTCCGCCGGTGAGGATCGTCGTTCCGCTCGGAGTGGCGGCTCGTCAGAGCCGGCTGCACTCGTCGGAGCCCATGGGGGTGACCGGCTTGTAGTACCACGTGAGCGCGTTGCGCGTCTGCGGGCCGTAGCCGCCGTCCACCGAGATGCGCTCCCTGGCCTGGGCCCGCTTGAGCGCGTCACGGGTCCGCGGCCCGAAGTCCCCGTCCACGTCCAGCGATTCGCCGTAGCACTTGTTGAGGGTCAGTTGCAGCGCCCTGACACCGGCGCCGGAGGACCCCTCCTGCATCGAGCAGTTGAGACTCAGGTAGGTGCCGTCGCTCCAGGCGGGGATGCGTGCCTCCCCGCGCCACTCGATGAAGTTCCCGTACTTGACGTAGGTCGCGTTGCAGCCGCTCGCGGCCGCGGCCGGCCCGGCGGTGCCGACCACGGCGGCGCCGGACAGCAGTGTCACTCCTACGGCGAGAGCCGTCACTCTGGTGCGGAGGGTGCGGAGGGTGTGGTTGATCTCCATGGAAGCCTCGTCCTGTCGTGTCACGTCGGTCCTGTCACGTCTGTCGAAGGCCCGTCTGCGTAGCCCTCTGCTTCTTGACGATCCGCCGGCCGGACTGGCGACCTGTTGCCGGCGTACCGGGGCGGATGACAGGCACCACCCTCCAGTTCTGAGCTTGCAGAAAGCTTGCAGAGGCATGGACGCCCTGGCCACGCCCGAAGACCCCCGGAAGCGAGCCTCGCCCCCACCTACGGACGAGTGCGGCCCCACTGTCCTTTCGCGGGAGGCGAGTACTCCGGTGAGTCCGGCATACGCAGTGAATCCAACTCGTGTCCTATGCGCGGGGGTTGTGAACTGCTGTGGTCTGACTTGGTATGAGTGAGTTCTGGCGTGTGTGGGCGAGTTGTTGTGGGCTGCTGTGCGCGGGGGTCGGTGTGGTGAACGGGGGTTCGCCTGTCGAATGGGTGGCCTTGGGGGGTGCTGGGTCGTTGGGGTGGTGGCGGGTGCGTGTGTGCGGTGCGGAGGGGGTGATCACTGTGGGTGGTCTGCGGGAGGTGGCGGCGCCGTTCGTGGCGACCGGCCCTTCGGGTGTCGCCGTGCGTGACCGGCTGAAGGGCCTCACCCCCGAGGACGAGCAGGTGCTGCGTCTGGTGGGTGCGCACCTGGGCTCGCTGGCCTCGCGTGATCTAAAAGCGCGTTCCATGGACGGGTTGGGGCACTGTGCCGAGTCGTGGGCGGCGCGCAAGCGGGGCCTGACGACTGAGTCGTCGTCCAGGTGGGCGGGGTCGATCACTAAAGCCACGCACGACCAGTGGGCGCTGGCCCGGCGCGGGCAGGCCGCGCACATCCACGGCCTTGAAACCGGTGCCAGGACGATCCGGCACCGGCTGTCGCTGCCGGTCGGGCAGAAGGGCTCCAAGCGGGCTCCGGGCGGCTACCGTTCCCGGCGGGAGTGGCATGCCAAAACTCGCCGCCTGCGGGTGCTGGAGCACCGGCTCGGAAAGGTGCGGGCCGATCATGCGGCCGGTGTTGTGCGCGTGGTGCGGGGCGGCAGACGACTGCTCGGCACCCGTCACCATCTTGCCGAGGCGGGACTGACCGAGGCCGAGTGGCGCGAGCGGTGGGAAACTGGGCGCTGGTTCCTTACGGCGGACGGCGAGTCGGGCAAGAGGTTCGGCAACGAGACGATCCGCATCACCCCCGACGGCGAGGTGTCGATCAAACTACCGGCACCCCTGGCGTCTCTGGCCAACGCTGCACACGGCCGGTACGTCCTCGCCGCGCAGGTCTCCTTCG
This sequence comes from Streptomyces sp. NPDC054847, assembly GCF_053610925.1. Classification (NCBI taxonomy): domain Bacteria; kingdom Bacillati; phylum Actinomycetota; class Actinomycetes; order Kitasatosporales; family Streptomycetaceae; genus Streptomyces; species Streptomyces sp. NPDC054847. The sequence continues at coordinate 11,293 of NZ_JBSGZJ010000200.1, forward strand.
CGCACCGGGGCGCCGAGTGGGCGGACCGGGTGGCAGCGAACCGGGCCGTCGCCTACCGCATCCACCACCACACCGGACGCGACCGCTGGTATCTGACCGCCTCCTGGCAGATCCCGGCCGCCCCGACCGTGCCGCTCCAAGCCGCCCTCGCCCACGGTGTGATCGGCGTCGACACCAACGCCGACCACCTCGCCGCCTGGCGCCTGGACACCCACGGCAACCCCTGCGGTGAACCCCGACGCTTCCCCTACACCCTCACCGGCACCACCCGGCACCGCGACGCCCAAGTACGCCACGCCCTCACCCGACTCCTGCACTGGGCCAAGGCCCGCGGGGTGAAAGCGATCGCGGTCGAAGACCTCGACTTCCAGGCCGAGAAGACCAGGGAGAAGCACGGCCGCAGGCGAATCCTCCGGCAGCTGATCTCCGGCATGCCCACCGGCAAGCTCCGCGCCCGGCTCACCTCCATGGCCGACCGGACGGGTATCGCGATCATCGCCGTCGACCCGGTCTACACCAGCAAATGGGGGGGCCCAGCACTGGCAGAAACCCCTCACCACCACCCGCAAGACCAGCCGGCACGATGCCGCAAGCATCGCGATCGGCAGGCGCGCCCAAGGGCACCCGATCCGGCGACGGACGACACCGCCCCCGCACGACCAGAGCGATCGTGCGGGGCATCGGACCGTCCAGGCCGACCCGGGCACCCTGGGGCGCGAGGAACCCCGCCCCCGCATCCCCGGACCACGCACCCGATGCGCGCCACCGGACGCGGAACGAAAGCGGGCAACCAGTGCGTCCAAAACCGTTCGGGACGCGCCAGTCGCACAGGTCTGGGTCCAAAACTCACTCCTGCTCAC